>JAFVTF010000091.1 GCA_017503375.1 Lentisphaeria bacterium
TACGGAGGTGGTTTGGTAATTAAAACAACCGTTACCCAAGAGAAAAATTTTTATTTCTTTTGAGAAATCGGTCGGTAATAACCAAAAATGCCTCCGTACACTCAGTACACTCCGTTTTCTCCGTACGAAAATGTGCTTTCGAATTTCAGGTTTTGCAACAGCCCCTTCTTCCCTGATTAACCATTATTTTTACATTTGCCATCCGCCGGCGATGGGGATTTCTGCGCCGGTGATATATGCAGCGGCATCAGAGGCGAGGAATGTAATCAGATCACCGCACTCTTCTGCTGTTCCAAAGCGATGCATGGGAATCATTGCTTTCAGCTTGTCCGCAAAGACTTTGTCGCTCAAAGCGGCGGCATTGCGGTCTGTTTCGATGACTCCGGGAAGAATGGTATTGACCGTGATTCCGTAAGGAGCATTTTCCATGGCGGCAGTTTTAGCCACGTTCAGCAGAGCTGCTTTTGTAGCTCCGTAGACTGCCAGTCTGGATGCGGGTTTGATTCCGTTGATACTGCCCACAAAAATGACTCTGCCATACTTTTTTTTCTGCATTTCAGGGAGAAGTTCCTGCAGAAGAATACAGGAACTTTCCACATTTGTACGGAACATCCGGCAGAATTCCTCACTTTCAAAATTTCCCAATCCGGTGTAGCTTTGAACGGAGGCATTCAGGACCAGAATATCGGGAATCATGGAACGTTTTTTCAAGGTATCTGCCAGCTGTCTGACTTCATCCATATTTCCGAAATCAGCAGTCAGAGCTTCCGCACCGTTTCCGGCTTCCGTCACAGCGGAGGAAAGTTTTTCACTTTCGCGGACTCCGTGGAACAGAACTTTCGCACCGCAGGATGCCAGTTTCAATCCTGCGGCACGTCCGATTCCCCGGCTGGAACCTGTTACAAGAGCAAGTTTTCCAGAGAAGCTGTTCATCAGAAATATCCGCCTTTGTCGATGATTTCAGAGATGGTATCGCCCTGACGGACCCAGCTGAAGATATCCACTTCGTTCCGTTCGATTCCTTCAGCCCGGAGCAGAACGTCGTAAGCGATTTCCCGGGGAATACAAAGAACTCCGTCGATATCGCCGAAAATGATATCTCCGGGGCGGACAGTCACTTTTCCGATGCGGATGGGGACCTGATAATGAGTGATCATGCAGCGTCCGAGAGAACCGTTGCTGGTGCGGTATTTGTAGAAAACCGGGAATTTCTGTTCAAGGATCTGTTTTGTATCGCGGATCCCCCCTGCGATGACTGCACCGCGGATTCCTTTTGTGATAGCGGTTGCGGTCATAACTCCGCCCCAGAGAGAGGCTTCGGTATCTTCGGAGGTATCCCAGACGACTACGCCTTCCGGTTTGAAATCGTCGAGCATTTGAGCGCGGAAGGTCATTTCCCCTTCGATCATGACGTTGGGAGCGCTTTTGACTGTGAATGCTTCGCCGCAAACGGTCATTTCATCCCGCAGAGGCATGATGTCGCTGGGGAGATTCTGGTTCAGGAGACAGAGTTCGCGCATAACATCGTTGATGCAGCCGGTGTAAAGTTTTTCGTAACGTTCGCAAAGTTCCTTGATGGGGATCGGGATCTCGCAGTTCGGGATCCTCTGGCGGGTTGCAATGAGTTTATCGAGCTTCATCAGCCCGGCTTCTTTTGCCTGGGTGCGCATGTCTTTCAGTGAGGGCATAAGTTTTTTCCTTCTATTTAATTGAGTTTCAAGAGAACAGTTCCAGCTGTATTTTTTGAGAAAGTGAATTGTTTTGTGAATGTTCCGGAATCGGTACAGATTTCTGCCGTATAATCGCCGTAGAACCCGTGGAATACATTGTCGCCGCCTTCCTGATAATCGACGGACGTTTCGGTGTTCCATTCTTTTTTGATGAGATTCTGAAGGGCTCTGAAGGCGGGTTTCGGGGTGAAATCATAATTGACCAAACCGGCACGGAGGCTGTTTTCTCCCAGTTCGCTTCCAAGGGGCGCATAAGCGGCGGTGCCATCCACCAGATTCCACCAGGTGATCCCTTCCACGGCGGGATGGCTGAACCAGATCCGGTACAGTTTTTCTGCGACCAGTTCCTGGAACAAATCGCCATTGCCAAGGTCACGGCGGCTGATAACACTCACCTCAGAGAAGTTCACCGGGATCTGAAGTCTGCCGAACTGATCCAGTGCCGCATAAAGCACTTTGGGATCCATGAATTTTTCAGACTGAGTCTGCATCAAACCGGCAAACATGTGATACTGCAACCCCAAGCCTCCCACACGGCACCCATGTTCCAGCAGGCGTGAAACCAAAAGATAAACGGGGCTGCAATCGCCCTGAACATCCCACCAGCACTGGTTATCGTTATAAAGCAGCCGTGCATTCGGAAACAGAGGATCTGCCATACGGAACACCCGTTCCACGTAATCGTGGGGAAATCTTTGATTTTTCAGCGGGAAATGGGTTTGGGATTCATTGACGCAGTCAAACAGGAATATTTGATCTCCGTAACGTTCCGCGATCTCTTTTATGCGGCGGTAAAGTCTGCGCATAAATTCTTCCGGATCAGTGGGTGCCCATTCCGGCATAAAACAGTGCCAGCAAAGGGGGTGTCCTTTGGGCGTGATATGATTCCTGCGACAGAATGCAAGCACATCATCCGGAGGCGGACGGCGATAGATCGGTGTTGACCCGGATTCAAACCTCAGTTTGCCGTCTTCCGGCTCCAGATCGCTCCAGTAGAACGGGATCACTGCTTCGTTGAAGATAGAGGCAAAACATTCTTCATACTGCGCGTTCTGTTCCTGTTCGGGGAACTGCCCCTGCATAAATGCATTACAGCCGAAACGGAAAGCGTGTTTTGTCAATTTGACTTTGACTTCCGCATGATCCAGAGGGTTCCCCCCGGCATTTTTCAGAACCAGATGACAGAATCCTTTGCGGTACATTTCCGTGCCATATTTGATTTTGAAATCGGTTTCAGCATCGGGTGCCGTGAGGAATCTGCAATATTTTTTTGCTTCTTCGTTCATAGTATTTCCTTTTAAGTCAAATGATATTCCCGGGTTTGAACGGTTCCGGATTCGTCTGTCCAGCTCAGTTTGTAATTGCCGCGGAAGCCGCGGAATGCAACTTTTCCGTCTTTATCTGCCTGACATTCCAGATTTGTGCGCCATTCTTTGTTGATGAGTTCATTCAATGCAAAATAGGCAAGTTTCGGCTGCATATCGCGGGTGAAGAGACCGGAAACAGAAGGTTCTCCGGGCGCGCCGCAATTATCAACCACATTCCACCAGGTGATTCCCATCATCTTTTCGATACTGAACCATTTCCGGTAAAGGTTGCGGGTGATAACAGCCTGAATGATTTCGCCCTTTCTGTCACCGCCGGGGGCAGTGATGGTGATTTCGGAAAGATGAATGGGCAGTCCTGCTTTACTGAGACGGTTCATTGTTTCCGTGATATTTTCAGGTGACTGATATTCTTCTTTTCCGTCTGCGATATCCTGACATGTTTGCGGATTAAACATGTGCATTTGTGACCCCATGATATCAATTTTGCAGCCACGCTTCAGCAGATCAACAGTCTGATCGAGATATTCCTGGAAAACGTTGAAATCATTGATATTGAGTTTTACTTCCGGCGGGAAGAATGCTTCAGCGAGTTTGAATGCGCGGAAAGAATAATCTCCGGGCATGGGTCCGTAGAAACTTTTGCAGAGTTTGGAACCGGGAATCTGGCAGCCGGATTTGAAATCCATGGCACTTTCGTTGACCACATCCCAGCTGTCGACTTTATCCGCGTAACGGGTTGCGATTTCGGCGATCCGTTTTGCAGTGAGAACATTGATACGTTCCGTAAATCCGGGAAGAGCTTTTTCCATTTCTTCCACGGTCATATCTTTGAACGCTTCTGCCATGCCGTATCCCGGAATCCTTCCATTTTCAGGATTCCGATCAAGATTAGCTTTCCTGAGATATTCAAAGGGCAGTTCATTGATCAGCCAATCCGGGAACTGCCATGTGTTATTACCCCAGACCAGGGGGTGACCGTGCAGGCGGATTCCTTTGGATTTGCAAAATTCCACAACAACATCGGTGGGCGGTCTGCGCCAATGCGGCTGTTTCCATGGTTCTTCGCATTTATTCCAGAAATCTGCTGTATCACGGTATTCCGAACGGAAGCGGGGTTTGCCCTCTTCCAGTTCCAGCTGTTTTCAGTAGAATGAAATGGTTGCAGAGTTGAAAAGTCCGCCGTACAGCTCTTTATACCGCTCATTCCGTTCATTGGTGCCCAGCTGATCGAAGTTGAAAATGTGGGCTCCGAAAATAAAGTCATGGGAAATCTGTTCCACTTTGACTTCTTTTCCGGCAGCGGATGCAGGCAGCTGAAAAACGCCGTCAGCCTTACGGTGCTTTTCAATATCAGCATCGATTTTCTTCTGAACATCATCGTTCCACATTGCCCGATAACCATCGGAGATTACGGAATCGATTTCTGCCTGAGTAACTTCCGGTTTTGTATAAGTTGTCATTTTGCCCCTCAGATCGTGATTGTCAGATTGTTGAACATGTGCTTGTTGAGATGGATCCGTTTTGTTGTCTTTCCGCTGTCAGTGGAGATTTCCAGATCATATTCACCATAGAAGCCTTTGAAAGAAACTTCATTGGATTCAGATTTGAGTTCCACTTCGGTATGCCAGGTCTTATGAATCAGCTCTTTGAGCAGTTCAAAAGCCGGTTTTGCGGTGAAGTTGAACCGGAGCAGACCGCCATAGAACATGTTTTCTCCTTTGCTCATATCGCCGGGTTTTGCGTTGTGTGCGAAACCATCGATAAGATTCCAGTAAAGGATACCTTCCATTGCGGGGTGTGCGAACATCAGACTGTAAACATTGCGGATGATTTCAGCCTGCATTTCTTCATCGGCGGCATTTTCGGAATAGACCGGGATGGTCATTTCCGTGATGTGCATAGGTTTGTTGAATCTTGCATAAGTATCCATGATGGACCACATCTGTTCCGGATCGTAGTAGATGGGCGTTTCTTTCAGAGCTTCATCTTTTGTGTAGAACATGTGATACTGCATTCCGATTGAATCGATTCTTGCCCCTTTGAGCATTGCCCGTTCGATCTGCATGTAATATGCGGCACGATCCCGCTGAACTCTGTTCCAAACCCAGCAGTGAGCTTCATTGATGACCAGTTTGTTTGCGGGGAAATACTTTTCAGCCAGAGCAAAACTCCATTCCACAAAATCGGGTTCTCCAAAGAAATTTCCATGCCGCGGGATGTGGGGATAAAATGTTTCGTTGGTGACTTCCCACATGGGAATCCGTTTTGCATAACGTTCGGAAAGCTCTTTGTAACGTTTTTCCAGACACTGCTTTTCCCATTCAATGGTTCCTTTTGCCCATTCCGGCGCAAAGGTCGGATAGTTCAGACAGTGCATTTTCGGTTCGATACCGTTGGCTTCGCAATATTCCAGACAGAGATCGGGGGCAGGGCGGCGATAGACTTTCGGACTGTCTTTTGCATAACGGGGCTTTCCCTGTTCCGGTTCAAGATCGGCCCAATAGAAGGGCAGGGTGGCAATATTGAACGCATCGGCATAATGTTTTTTATATGCTTCGTTCTGTTCTTCCTTTTCAAATTCATCCAGCATGAACAGGTTTGCGCCGAATTTGAAATCATGGGTCTTCTGAACCGCTTTTACTTTGACTCCCTTGACAGGTTCGCCTTTTTCATCAACGAATTTCAGGTACATATACCCTTTTCTGTTCTGTTCGATTCCGGAAGAAATCATATCTTCCATGAAATCTTTTTTTGCCTCAAAAGGCTTCATGATCTCTTTACAGAATTCCATTTGCTTACTCCTTGTTTTTATATGCGGCAAAACCGTACTGCGGCAGCCGGACTGCTGAATTATTTTGTGTTGCATTATTACTTTTGAAAAACAACTCTGCATCAGCGGGAATCTGAACTTCTGTTTCAGTTTCACCCATATTGATGGTACAGAAGAGTTTTCTGTCACGGTTGAATTTCAGGATATCTCCGCTGAATTCATCCCATTCCATTTTTCCCCGGTAAAGGATCGGTTCATTCAAACGGAGAGCAGTCAGAGCCTGAATCAGTTTTTTCCGTTCCGGAGTTCCTTTTGTCCGGTCGATCACAAACTGTCCGGGGTAGGAATAAATGCTGTGCCGTGCGGAATCGCAATATTCCACACCGTTGTAAAGGAAGGGGACTCCATCCATCATGAAGTGCAGGAACAGTAAAGTTTCCGCAGCTTCGGGCGGCTTTTGCGTTTCCAGACGATGATCCATATCATCGTTTGCAATATCGTGATTGTCAAAGAGACGGGAGAATTTTGCATCACCGCGCCATCCGGAAACGAGTTCTGCGGGAGTTTTTGTTCCCAAAGCAAGATCTCTGGCGAGTCTTCCCCAGGAACAATGATAATTCAAATCAAAAATTCCGCTGCCCTGATCCTGTTCCGTACGGCTGTCGCCTTCCGCAAACATGATGAAATCCGGTTTGAGTTTCCGGAGCGGTTCTGTCGCTTCCTGCCAGAAATCAAAGGGTACATAATCACTGACATCACAGCGGAACCCGTCGATTCCCAGATCAATGGCAAAATGGCGCATGACTTCTTTCATATAAGCACGCAGTTCCGGCAGGTTGTAATTAAGTTTCGGAAAACTCCAGTCTCCGATTCCATCCACAAACTCCGGATGTTCTTTGGCAAAAGTCGGTCCGGCATGGTAAAAGACCATATCCATAAAGACTTTCAAGCCCAACTTGTGAGCTGTATTGAAAAACGATTTCAGATCCTCTTCTGTTCCGTATTCCGGATCAACGGTTGTGTAATCGCTGACCCGGTAAGGATTGCGCGGATTGTTGCAGCCGGATTTTTTCTGCCGGGGCGTCCAGAATTCCTGATTTTCATCCGGATCCGCTTTTGACAGACTGCAGAGATAAATGATTTTTACGCCCAGCTCCGCAATTTCCGGCAGCCGTTTTTCTGCAGCTTTCAATGTGCCTTCCGGCGTGAACGCACGGAGAAATATCTGGTAAATCGTACTTCCTCCGAGACGGTCGATATTGGTTGTAACTGACATTTTTGTTTCCTTAAACTTTGATAACAGCAAATCCGTCAGCAGCTATTTTAAGCCCATCAGGACAGAATTCAGCATCCCGTTCCAGTAACGTATTTCCGTTTGCAAAAGATTCAATTCCGGAACATTTGACAGTAACAGTTTCATTTCCGAGATTGATTGCACAGAGAATCTTTTCTCCGTTCGGTGCAGTTCTCAAATAGGTACAGACTGTATCGGATTGAGAATTTTCCAGCCATTCCATGAAACCGTCGCGGAATGCCGGTTCTGTCCGGTGAAATTCCGCAAGTTTCCGCAGAAAAGCGAAACGTTCTGCAGGATCTTTACTCCGGTCAATGGTGAATTGTCCCTTGTTGCCGAAAATACTGTGACGGGAAACATCTTTATATTCACATCCGTTGTAAAGGAACGGAACTCCGTCAATGGTATAGCAGAGAACATAAGCCGCTTCACATTTTGCAGAAGAAACTTTTTCCGGTCTGGAATAATACCAGTCATTGGCAGTATCATGATGTTCGATGGCCCGGATCACAACTCCTCCCGGACGGGCATTATTTACGCAGTCCCACATCTGTTTCAATGCAGTAACCGGCTGTCCGCAATTGAAGATAAACGGAAATACCGCTTGTGTCCAACCCTGACAATAGTTGATATCAAATGCCTCATCCTGTTCTGCCGGACGGAAATCGATCTCATTTTCATCAAGCATGATGATGGGGGATTTTATCTTTTCGATACGGCGTCTGCCTTCCACCCAGAAATCCAGCGGAATCGCCCCGCCCACATCGCAGCGGAATCCGTCCACATCGAATTCCCTGACAAAATATTCCATGTTCTGCCAGAGATACTCCCGCAGTTCCGCTGAATTGAAGTCGATCTCACAGAAAAAATAACTGTTGAGCTTGACATTTCCGTTTCCATCTTTTTTGACAAAATCCGGATACCGTTTCCCGAAGGTCGGTCCGGCGTGCATGTAAACCAGGTCCGGCATGACTTTCAGATTCAGTTTATGAGCCGCCGCCACAAAAGATTTGAAATCTTCCGCCGTTCCATACTCTTTGTCGATCTTGTAAAAATCCATCAAACGGTACGGGTTCCGGGGATTCTGACAATTGGAAAACTTCTGCCGTCTGCTCCAATATTCCGGATTCGGATCATCGTCGGATTCCACAAAAGGACACAGATAGACGATATTTGCCCCGGTCGCGGCAACATCCGGCAGGAATTTTTCTGCTGCCGCAATGGTTCCTTCTTTTGTGAATACACGCAAGTTGATCTGATAGATGACCGCGTCTTTTACGTAATCTTTCATGGAATTTCCTTTTTATGACCACTGACGGTCATTGGACCATTCTTTATCCCATTCTTCAGTGCTCTTCCAGGCAATGGGGAAGTCTGCGTGAAGTTTTTCAGCAATGAGATCTTCATTCAGTTCATCAAAACCAAGTCCCGGCTTGTCCGGAACTTCGATGAATCCGTTTTCGATCTTCAGAGACGGCTTGATAAGGTCTGCCCACCAGGGAACATCAACAGAGTGAACTTCCAATGCCATAAAGTTCCGTGTTGCCGCAGCCACGTGAACCGCTGCCAGACACGCCACCGGACTTTCTGCCATGTGAAGATTCATCTGAACTCCGTATTCTTCCGCCATGTCGCCGATCTTCTTCGTTTCAAGAATCCCGCCGGCTGTGAGAATATCCGGATGGATTACAGCAAGCGCGCCGGATTCCAGCAGAGGCTTGAAGGATTCTTTCAGATACATATCTTCTCCGGTTCCGATGGGAACTGTGGTGGAGTTCGCAAGACGGACATACTGATTGGTCATCTGCCAGGGAACAGGGTCTTCCATCCATGCAAGATTGAATTTTTCCAGACGCTTTGCCAGCTTGATACAGTCCTCCAGCGGAATGTGTCCCAGATGGTCAATGGCTATGGGAATTTCGTAACCTGTAACAGCGCGGCACTCTGCCATGTAGTTCTCCAGATAATCCAATCCGGTTTCGGTAATATGAATTCCGGTGAAAGGATGGGCTGTATTGAAAAGATCATAAGCAGCCCCGCGCATGGTTTTCGGGTCAATGGAACCGTGAGGAGTCTTGAAGACCTGCTTATATTCTTTCATTGTTTCCAGGAAACCGAGAGGTGCAGAGAGTGCGCCGGGAACGTTCATGAGCAATTCGATTCCCAAGTCCATTTTCAGGAATGTATACCCCTGTTTCATACGGTCTGCAAGAGCTTTTCCCATATCTCTGCCGCCGCCTTCGGAATCGGTATCGCAGTAGATACGGATTTTGTCACGGTATTTTCCGCCGAGCATCTGCCAGACGGGAACGCCCCATGCTTTTCCGGCGATATCCCAGAGTGCAACTTCGATTCCGCATACCCCGCCAGCCTGCCGGGAATCTCCGCCGAACTGTTTGATTCTGCGGAAAATCTTTTCCACATTGCAGGGATTTTCTCCGAGAATACGGCTCTTGAGCATTGCTGCATAAGTTCTGCTGGACGCATCACGGACTTCTCCATAACCGACAAGTCCCTGATTGGTATAGATTTTGATGAGAGTACAGCGTTTCGGTGCACCGTCAATATCGGCAAACCGCATGTCAGTGATTTTCAGTGTGGACGGGTCGATTTTCATAAATCAGCTCCTTTTTGTTAATTATGTTTTTTTACACTCGTTTACAGCATCATCCAGAATTGATATCCATTTTTTCCGGTTTTTTCCGGTGAAATCTTCCAGAACACCGATCAGTGTGATCGCGGCAATGATATTTCCGTTGATATCCGTAATGGGTTTGGAACAGGCTGCGATATTCCAGCGGTTTTTCCGGAGATTGAACACAATCCCGTTTTCCCGGACTTCCCGGATGGCATCATAAAGGATTTCCGGATTTTCCTTTTCCGGAATTTCTGCATCACATTCCCGGAGCAGGGCGGTTATTTCTTCTTCCGGCTCATTGGCAAGCAATGCCGCCCCGACAGAACCTTCTATCAGCGGAAATGTTGAGCCGATATTGCCGGTCAAGGCAACCGGACCGGAGGGTTCTGCACGGAAATAAGTCATCTGTAAATTTTCTTTCCGGACAGAAATTTTGCAGGCAATCTGATGTTTTCCGGAGATTTCTCTGACCTTTTCTGTAACCCGTTCCAGAAGATTGACTTCGTGGGAAAAGCCCAGTGTCAAGGGAAGGATCCCATCGGAAAGACGGTAGACTCCTTCTTCAGATTTGAACACCCATCTGTGATTCAGAAGTGTCATGAGAATACGGTATGTTGTGCTCATGGATATCCCGAGGCTTCTGCTCAGTTCCGCCTGCGTTGCTTCTTTTTCCGAAAGCTGCAGCAGTAATTGTATTGTCTTATCGACAGCAGGAATTGTGTTGTTCATATTTGAACATCCTTATTTCTTATTTGAAATTTCTGATAGTATAACCCCGCTTTTTTTATTTGTCAAGTCTTTTTTGGAAAAATCTTCCGGATTTTGAAATAATATTATCAGCGCTGTCCCGTTACAGGCTGATGAAACTTCTGTTTTTTTACAGGGGGCTGTTGCAAAACCTGCATACAGAAAACGCATTTTAATTGAGTCTTTTGAACAGAGTGAACGGAGTTTACAGAGATTACGGAGGTGGTTTGGTAATTAAAACAACCGTTACCCAAGAGAGAAATTTTTATTTCTTTTGAGAAATCGGTCGGTAATAACCAAAAATGCCTCCGTACACTCAGTACACTCCGTTTTCTCCGTACGAAAATGTGCTTTCAAATTTCAGGTTTTGCAACAGCCCCTTTTTCCCCTCCTCAAGGA
>JAFVTF010000092.1 GCA_017503375.1 Lentisphaeria bacterium
GATTTTTACATCGTAAAAATCGGAATGCCGCAAAAAGGTTTGAAAAAGGATGATGGGGTTCGGGGAAGAAGGGAAGAACTTTCCTCAAAAGTTTTTCCCTTCTTCCCCGATCACAAATCAACCTTTATTGGGAACAGAGCTATGAACAAAGCATTTTTCTGACGGTTCTGCCGGAGGATGGTCTGTTCTTGAAAGCTCAATTCTTCTTCATTTTTTCAGAAAGAGCAAGGGGAACAGATTGAAAATAAGTACCGGTAATATCGGGTGCTGTAAAACGGTGACTCCGCAGAGCTTTGGTAAGTGCATCCAATTCTGAAAATGGAACAACGCCGCAGATCACGGATTTCCCATTCTCTTCTCCAATATCTGAAACAGAACCTCTGCAATTACAGAGAGACATCATACAATCGGCAAGAGTTTCCTTTTCTGGACGGATCTTTATTTCTGCTATCGGTTCCTGAAGCCTGGTTCCGACTTTTTCCGCAGCAGATTTCATGCAGTCAAATCCGGCTTTTTTGAAATCCGCATCCTTTGTATCATCCGCTTCGGAAGAACATTCCAGAATATTCACCCGGAAGTCATCAAGAGGATAATGTTCGGGAATTTGAACAGAGAAGACTGCTTCCAGAATACCTTCCCGGAGCGCAATAAGAGATGATTGCGGCACGTTTTGAGCTTCTGTACAGTCTGCAATCGTAATACCGTTTCTGTCAACAGGCTCAAATTCCAGAACGCATATTCCATTTTCCGCCTTGCAGACCGTTGAATTATTCAATTTTTCCCGATAGAAAACTTCCGGTTCAACATTAAACATGCTGCGGAGTTCTCCAATTTTATCCCAAGCTGCAGCGGCTGTGATTTTTCCTGTCAGATCATTGCTGATGAAAAACAAAGAAGAAATATTCAGCTTCATACATTCCAACTGTTCCACCAGACTGTCATACTCCTTTTTGTTTGAAAACGGTAAAGTAACTGCACATTCCGCTGCAGGAGGCGGTTCCGGCAGACTCAGCCGTACCGGACTCGTTTTACTGCAAAGGATATCTCCAGCCCCGAATTTGAAATGATTTTCCGATGAGATATCAAAATAACTTTCCGGATATCTGCATGCACCTCTCAGTTCCCGGAAGTGATCATAATTTTCCCGGAAAGCAATTCCGATATCACCGCTGAAAATTACCGGGATATCTGAAAAAAAGATATCTTTTCCTGTTTTGGAGTTGATCACCGGCACGGCTTTATCAAGAGTTCCGGACAAAACCCGGAAACAAGCTGTTCCCGGATCGTGAGAAAATACGAATGCGGAAAACTTTCCGTCATCGCAGCAGTAACGGATCCCCGCCTTCTCAGCATGCTCTTTCCATTTCCCGGAAACATCTTCCGGAGAAGGCAGATAATTTACGATTGCATCCAGAATCAGTTCTGGTCCATAAACAACACTGAAATTATGACGGCTGTGATATGGCTTTACGAAAAGGACCGGAACAATGTTTCCGGCAATCACACTTTCCCGTAAAGCTTTCCGGAGGACATCCTTTGCGGGGAGCTGATTTCCGAGAAAACATTGCATGATCTCTTCATGCTCCTCTGCAACGGCAGCTGTGACAGCAAGATACGCATTATGAAGTGTTTCTGAAAATATTTCCGGAACAGGGGATTCATACAATCCGCCTTTGCCATCGTATTGAAAAAATTTCTGTTCAATAATATCAGCGAATCCGGTTTCATCAACCGGTACTGTCAACGGAACGGTATTGATCCTGTATTTTTTCCCGGCTTTTTCAATCTCTTTGAAAAAATCAGCAGGTGATACCTGATTGTTCCCCTCAAGAATAATCATTCCGGGCATCTGATATTTCTCTCTCAAATCAAGAAATTTCTGCCATCGGGAATCAGTTTTTCCAACAGAATGGAACGGGAATACGGTGATCACACTGTCTGCCGCATAGGGGAAAAGATGTTTTTCAATAACGGTGTCATTGAACAGATTGTATTTGTAATTTATCCCGCCTGACGGAATGCTGACGGTAATGATCTGACTCGGGTAAATGAAATTGACATCCGCCTCATCCGTCATCCAATCGATAGATGCCGGCGGTTCCGGATCATAACTTGCGATTGCATCATAAAGTATACTTGAGCCGAACGTTTCCGAACTGTTTATAAAGCCGATATTGCGGATTTGAGAAAGAGAAAATTTCCGATCTGCCGATACTGTAATTTGTGTTTTTTTTAACATATCCGTGAACTCCTTAATAAAATAAAATTCTCTGTTGACATAATACCGGAAAACTGAATTTTAAGGATATTTTTCACTACTGTCCGGTAACAATTACCTGAGTTAATTGAAATTGTCGGGACTTGTTATATATTAAAAACGCTCAAATCTTTAATATTAAACACGAAAGCCCCTAACGATGTATTACAATAGCATATATATTCAACTTTTCAACTTCATTTCCTGATATCATTTTGAAAAAATCGTAAAAAACTATGGTGAAGAACCGATATCGCAATAACCGGAAAATCAAGACACTGTTCCCATATAACTTGGTAAATCTTTCTGTCCTTTTATATTGTGGTCTTTACAATGTAAAAATCGAAATGCCATCTTAAAGTTGAAATAGCAGAAGGATTTACCAACCTGTATGGGGAACAGTGCTATTTCTTTTGAGAAATCAGCCGGTAATTCCCCGGAATGTCTCCGTTCACTCTGTACACTCTGTTCACTCCGTACAAAACAGTTCTTCCAAAAACATAAAGGTTTTGCAACAGCCCCAAGTGACAATCTTGTCGGGAGCAACGCAATTTTTTTCAATTTTTTCAAGTTTTTGTTTGCATTTTCTCAATTACGTATTATCTTATCACTTAATATGATTAACAAGTTAACCAGTAAGAGATAAAATGAAAAAACAATCAACGATACGTGATGTTGCGCAGTCTGCGGGAGTAAGTATTGCCACAGTCAGCAACGTTCTGAAAGGGACCGGCCGTGTTTCTGAATCCACGATCAAACGGGTTTGGGAAGTCGTCAATGAGTTGAATTACACGCCGAATCCTTATTTTCAGAAATTGATACGGAAAGAACCTGCAGAACGGGAGCGGACCCGGCTTCTGATGCGTGTTTCCTATTGGCCCAGTCTTGCTCCTGTACACGATCAGGTTGAAAGAGAGCTGCTTTTTCAGTTTGATAAAGCATGCCGTGCAAAAAATTATCTTGGAACCAGCTATGTTTACCGTCATGAAAAAGGTTTCCAGTGCAGTCAGGTTGTCAATGGTTTGATCGATGGAGCGTTACTGTGTACCTCCCAATTGGACGTGATAGAATCTTTGAAGGGGCGGATTCCCACTGTACTGGTAAATGTTGAAGCATCAGAAAAAGAACTCGGTTTGCCAATTGTCCTTCCGGATTACGTTGCTGCTTATGATGAACTGATCAAAGAGATTCATTTACACGGGATTTGCGGAAAAGCATCGATGATACGCGGGATGGTCAGTAATTGTAGAAAAAATGGACGGTTTGCGGAAAATAAAATAGATTTTTTCCGGATAGCTGCTGAAAAATATGGATATCAGGTACTGCCGGAACATTCAATAGAATTTGAGACATCATCGGATGAGCCCGGAGAAAATGACGTTGCATTTATTGAACGTATCAAGAATATGATCCGGAAAGAAGGAGTCAGAATCCTCGCATTGAATTCTCTAAATTTTACCTTGCTGCATCAGAATTTATTGAAAGCCGGACTCCGTTTTCCGGAAGATGCGATCTTGATTCCGGGGCTGATTGCTGATTATTCAGCACCAGGAGTGATTCCTGCTGTACCGGATTATGCCAAACTGTTTGAAAAATCCGTGGAAGTTCTGGATTCTTATTTAAACGGAACAGAATCCGAAATCAGGAAATTTTTTGTGCCGCTCAAAAGCATAGATTATTCCGGTATTTTTAATTTAAAAAACGAAAGGAGATAAGATGAAAAAAAGACAAACATTCACCCTGATCGAATTGCTGGTTGTGATTGCGATCATCGCAATTCTCGCCGGAATGCTGCTCCCTGCATTGAATAATGCACGGGAAAGAGGAAGGGCAGTTTCCTGTACCAATAATCTAGTCCAGTGGGGACGCGGCTTTATGATGTATTCAGATACCTATGACGGATATTTCCCGCTGCGTTATTCCTATCAGACAAACTGGTCTGCAACTGCTCCTGCCTGGGAAAATGCAATCGGAAGAGATATGTTGGGGTATAAAGGAATCAGTCCGGGGCCGAATTATATCGGACCGGGAAAAGTCGGACCTCTCTGCTGTCCGAATTCCCAATCCCCTGTCAAAAAGAAAGATGGATCTACCGTTGATGCAGGATACAGTTATCAGTATAACAACTGTATCATGAACAACTGGATAAAATCCACAAAACTGAGACGTCCTTCCATTGTTATTGTTGTTGCCGAAAGCTGGCAGGAATTTCACTTCTTCAATATTAATGAACCTGCGACATTTGACGGAACACCTGAAAATTCCCATTTTGTCAATCGCCATGGAAGTTTTGGGAATTTTCTTTTCGCCGATGGTCATGTGGAATCCAGAAACGGATTGCAGATCCATTACAGAAATACTGCAAACAATGGGATTTGCCAGTATATGCTTGGACCGAAATGGTATAACTAACACCAGGATATATTTATGAACAAAAAATTAATTATTTCAGCCGGGTTGCTTTTTGCAGTTGTCTTTGTTCAGGCATCAAAAATGCCGGAACTGTATTTCAATCCACCGCCGCGGAAGATCAAAATTGAGAAAAATGCAAAACAGTTTTTTGCAGAAAACGGAAAAATTTATTTCGGGATCGTTGTTCCAGACGAAGCCGGAGGTCCTGCCAAATTTGCCGCAGAGGAACTGGCAAACTTTCTCGGAAAATCCCTGAATGCAAAAATCCCCGTTGCACAGCAGCGTGATCCGAACTGGAAACATGCAATTATTCTCGGGGATTCTGCTCTTTCCAGAAAGGCGGGACTTGATCTTTCCAAAGTTTCCCGTGACGGTTTTCTGATCCGCACGATCGGAAAAGATGTTTATATCGCCGGAATCGACGATAAGAATGTTGATACAAAGAAGATCATTTCCAAGAGTCATTACTGGGGCGAAGAACCCATGAACCATCAGCGCGGAACAGTGTTTGGAGCTTATGATTTTCTGGAACGTTTTGCCGGAATCCGTTTTTATATGCCCAATGAACTCGGAACAATTGTTCCGAAACTGAAAAAACTGGAAATTCCTGCTGTTGATATTTTTGACCGTCCGGACTGCATTGTGCGAACCACTACAGGTTTCGGTCTCATGAAGATCCGCAAGCTCCCCTGGATGGATTCCGATCTGACCAGCAGAGAGATTGGAAATTATGCAAGTTTAAGAATGCGCGGCGGAACCAGAAATATCCCCAACTGTCACGGATTGCAGATGCTGGGATACTGGGTACGTTTCGGAAAAACAAATCCGGAATATTTTGTACAGGATATCAAAGGAAAACGTCAGACAGGTCATCCCGGATTCATTTGTCTTTCCAGTAATATTACAAAAGAGATTATTGAAGATGCCAAATCCGCATTGCGCGGGGAACCGCCGCAAAAACGGGGAATCGTCTGGTCCAACGGAAAATCTTCCGTCTCTTACTGGTTCCCCATGGTTTACAACAAGGATGGATTTTTCAATGTTCATCTGATGGATGGAATGCAGCCCTGTTATTGCGAAAAATGCAAGGACCGTCCATACAATCCGGACCTTGTTTGGAAAATGACCGCTGATGTTGCAAAAGCAATCAAAAAAGACGGGATCAATGCATGGATCACACAGATGGGATATGCTCATTACAAAGAAGTTCCTCCTGTTGATCTTCCGGATAACGTGCTTGTTCAGCTTGCATTCAACGGTCCTTATCAGTGGAGTGAACAGGATAAATTTACCGCTGAAAAGAAATTGATCCAAAAGTGGAATAAAAAACTGAATGGAAGAAATGTATGGCTCTGGGTTTATCTTGATATTACAGAAGACCCGAAAGGTAGTTCCAGTTTTTACTTCCCCGGAATCTCCCAGAACTGTCCTTATACCATTCACAAGTATTTCTCTTCTCTCAAAGGTGAAATCAGCGGAAGTTTTCTGGAAATGATGTATCCCGGCGTAAGAGACCTTGGAAACCTGTATATCGGAATGCGTGTTCTTTGGGATAACTCAATGGATATCAATGCGGTCATGGATGAATATTACCGTTTGATGTTCGGTAAAGCTGCTCCGCTTATGAAATCTTATTTTGTCGAAGCGGAAAATATCTGGATCAACAAGGTCCGTTCCAAATCCTTTGATACGATCTTTGGACCCAAACCAATGAAACAGCCTTTCAGCAAAATCTGGGAAGAATATTATCCTCCTCAGCTGCTGAAGAAATGGAGCCGGATTTTTGATCAGGCGGAAGCTGCCGTGAAGAACTCTCCGGAACATCTCGCCAGAGTGAAATTCTTCCGGAAACATTATCTTGATTCAGCCCTGAAACATTCTGCAGAATATTGGAAAACCAGAGGTCAGACAGAGATCCTTCAGGCAAATGTTCTGTCTGTGACAGATCCTGTTGTGATTGATGGAAAACTCAATGAAGAAGTCTGGAAGAAATCTGCTCAGCACTATCTTGGAAAATTCCGTTTTGGCGGTGTCACTCCGATCCGTGCATCTGTGAGAGTTCTGCGTGATGAAAAGAATCTATATTTCGGATTTGAAAGCATAGACCCGGAACACGCAAAACTGGAAACCGGAAAAGTCCAGTTGCCCGGACAGGATATGGCAACTTTTGCAACCTTTGAAGTTATGCTGAATCCCAGCGGAGACAAGGAAAATGTTACGCAATTCATGATTACTCCTTCCGGACGGCATCTTGGAATCCATCATCCGAAAGCAAGAAAGTTCACAACCGGATATAAGGTTGCAACAAATAACGGAACTGACCGCTGGACAGCCGAGCTTGCTGTTCCCCTTTCAATGCTCAAGAATATGAAAAAAGGCGGATTCCCGGCAAACTTCTCCTATAACCGTCAACTCAAAAATACAAAACCCTGCACGGATTTGTATTCCTGGTCTCCCTATCTGACAAGAATGTTCATGGAACCGGATCACTTTGCAAAGCTTGTATTGGGCGATGAGAAAAACACAAACCTGATGGAAGAGTATGATTTCAACGGTTTGAAGCGCGTTGGACGGCTGATTGGAAAATGCTGGGGTGTCGGCGAACTTCATAAAGAATCAAAGATCTATCTGGATCAGACAAACTTTGTTACCGGCGGACAATCTGTTTGTCTCACTTCAACAGCTGATGTGGGAGACAAAGCAACTGCACGGCTCGGATATTTGAAATCCCCGAAATTGGAACCCGGCAAAAAATACCGTGTTTCCATGTACGTGAAGGGGGATCTTGCACCGGGATCTTTTGCAGATGCCAGAGTCTGGTATGGAAAAACATTGATGATTCCATCTGCCCGTTTGAACGGAAAGTTCCCCTGGACGAAGATTTCCGGTGAATTTACCGCAATGAAACCAAGCTGCGGCTTTGGAATCTCTCTCTGGGGCAAAGGAACGTTGAACATAGACCACATTGTTTTCCAGAAGATTGATTGAATGAATCAGTTCTTTTCCTGGCGGAGTCCGTTACGGGCTCCGCTTTTTTTTGGTATGCGCGGCACGCGCATTGACTCGTCGGTGAAAGTCCGATACAGATGTGTCAGCAGGACCTGTTAGTGAAAGCCAAGGGTGTCCATCGTGAGGTGGAATCTGAAAGAAGGCAATAGCAAAATCCCGGTCTGACGAACAGAAACCGCATATAAAGCATATACAAGGGAACAGAACCAAAGTTAAGTAGAAGGTTTTACCAACCCGCATGGGGAACGGAACAATGTTTTTTACTTGATAACCGGAATGTTTTTCACATTGATCAGTTCAATATCCACCAGTTCGTTGATCGTCATTTCCGGATTTTTGATTTTTTTCAGCAGTTTCCGGAATGCGATCCCGCCGATCCGGAACGGATGTTGTTCCACCGTTGCGATCGGACAGCAGGAGACGATTTCCGGAATATTTCCGATTCCGGTCATGGCGATTTTTCCTTCCCACGGGATCCCGCTCCGCTGCATACTCTTGATCATACGGAAAATATCATCATCGGAACACGCAGAGATTGCAGTAAAGCCGGGAAATTTTTTCTGGATCTGTTTGAGAATCATATTGGATTCTCCCTGAGTGAAATCCATGGAAACAAAAGTTCTTTCTTTGTAATCAGTAATTCCGGCCTCTTTCATTGCATCATAAAAACCGTCAAGACGCTTCGGGTTATTCATATAATGAAAAAGAATTGCGATATTGCGGTGTCCGCGTGCAATGATCTCCCGCATGAGCTGATATCCGGCGGCATAAGAATCACATGCCACATAATCCGGATATTTGATTTCGCCGTTCTGATCTTCCAGATAGACAACCGGTTTTTTCATTTCCGGAAGCAAGCCGAACGACGATGTCAAAATTCCGTCAATACTGGAATTGTTCAGAGATTGAAGAACGGAATGAAATTGTTCAATTGTCGGAGTGACAACGCTCATGAGGGAATTATTTTCCAGAGCGGCGGTTTGAATGCCGTGTCCGAGTTTTGCAAAATAACTGTGTTTCAAGGAGCCGAGATACACGACATGGTGACGGGGAAACTTTATTGTTGAGCATACAATTGTGCCTTTTCCTCCTCTGCCGCGTTCGAGCAGACCTTCTGTAACGAGTAAAGTTACGGCTTTATTAGCCGTTTTTTTATTGACGTTGAACCGGTCCGAGAGTTCATATTCAGAAGGAAAACGGGAATTGACTGGATATTTTCCCTCTGCCAGTTCCTGTTTCAAGATTTCAACGATAGATTCTGTTTTTCCCATATTCAGCTCCATATTCAGAATGTTTTTGATAATATAACGCATATTTTAAGTGGGTCAAGAAAAAAGTAAAAAAAACTTTATTGAATATTGACAATCGCTCTGTTTTATGTTATAATATGCTTGGAATATAACAATGTTGAGTGGGTCAACATGTTGTTTTATGACATTATATTTCGACAGAAAAATCAAAAAAATAAAAATACAGGAGGCTATGCCATGAAAAAAATAATTGTTTGTTTCGCACTCATTTTTGCAGGTTGCTGCTTGTTTGGGAAAGACGCCGGATTTACCCTTAAGCCGGAAGTTTTAACAAAAGTCGTTCAGCCCGGTTCTCCACTTAAAATGACATTCAAGTGGACCTGTCCGGAAGGATATGTTCCGAAAGCATGGCGTCTGGTTGCCTATGTCCCGAATATTCCGTCTGACTTTGCAAAGGTTACCGGAAATAAAATCACACCCCATAAGATGAAAGAATGGAGTTCTGTTTTTATCAAGAACTGGATCTGGAAGATTCCGGCGGATAAAGTTCTGGAAATCAGCACCGCAAAATGGCCGGAAGGAGATTATAAAATGGCTCTTTATATCCTTCTGGAAGCCAGAGACGCTCAGAACAAAGTCAAAAACAAGATGATTGCTGAAAATATCCTGTTCACAATCAAGAAATGAGACGCAGCATGTTGAAGTATATGGAAAAAATGAAAAGCGGTCTTTTTCTGTTATCGGCGTTGTTGTCTCTGACAGCAGTTTCCGCTGAAATGAATTTTGCCGAAAAGGCTCCGGTTATCAACGGTTCCGGTGATGATCCTGTCTGGAAAAAATGCTCCTGGAACAGTGGTTTTTCCATATATAAAACCCATGCTGTACCAAAAGCTGAGACTCGGTTCAAACTGGCTTATGACAGAGATAATCTTTATTTTCTGGTTGAAGCAATTGAACCTTTCATGAATAAACTTTCAGTGAAGGACAAACTTCTGCAGAGAAATTCTGAAAGTTTCTGGATGAACGATACAGTGGAAATCCTCATGGTTCATGATCCGGCTTTGAAGTTTTATCACAAAGTGATCGTTGATTCCACCGGAAAATTTCAGGAGGTTTATTTTGGTGATGACAATACAGGCCGGAGTGTTTATACCCCTTTTTTCCAGTGGAAAAGTTATGCTGTTATAAAGACGAAACGTTATGCGGACCGCTGGACAGTGGAATGTGCTGTCCCGATCGGCTCTCTTGATCCCGGAAAAAATCTGAAATGGCGGTTCAACATCAATCGGAACAGACATGCCGGAAAAGGAATGGAAATTTCTTCCTGGGCAAAAGTGAAAGGTTCTTCCCATCCTGCGGTTTACCGGGAATTTTCTCTGCCGAAAGTCAATGCGGCATATTTCCAGTTTGCTTCAGATAATATCAGCGGAAAAACAAGCTTGAATAAGGCAAAACAGATCGTTCATGAAGTATCTGCCGACCTGATCAATCTTACCGGAAATTTCAGAATCGTTCAGGTCAAATATGAGCTGCTTGATCAGATGTTCCGTTCTCATGTCTCCAATGAAAAACAGACACACCTTCAAAACGGAAAATTCTCCCGGGTAAAAATTCCGCTGACCAATATTAAAAACGGAAAATATTTCCTTTCCATCTCCTACTGGTCACCGGCAGGAACTCTGCTGAAACAAACATTAATTCCGACAGTGATCCATTATCAGCCGATCGTTATAAACCTGTTCCGTCCGGCGTACAGAAATAATATTTATGCAACAATGCCTGATAAGACGATTGAAGCGGAAATTGCGCTGGATGGAATTCAAACAGAAATGGTCAATGTTTCACTGAAAGATCAGAATGGAAAAGCTCTGTTCAGCAGAAAATATTCCGGGAAAGCACTTCCGGCAAAGGTCAGTTTCCCCGGAAAAGATCTTGCCGATGGTATGTATTTTCTGGAAGTTGCCGCAGGAAAAGAACATAAGAGAAGTATTGAAATCCGGAAACTTCCATATCAGCCGGGCGAAGTTTGGCTGGATGCTCAGGGAGTCACCCATGTCGATGGAAAACGTTATCTTCCATACGGATGGTTTATTTTCCAGGCTTCTGATCCGAAGACAGAAGCATTCAATTCCCAGCTGAACTATGGGATCGGTGCAAGAAACCTGGAAAGTTTCCACCGGAATCTGACAAACTATGCCAATGTCGGAATGAAAAGCATAGTGTTTCCCTATCAGGAATTCAATGGAAAACATGAGTGGACGATTTTCGCGCACTCCACCCGTGTGGGCAGTTTGCGTCCGGAACAGAAAGCTCATCTGGAAAAATATATTCCGGAAATGAAAAAACATCCCTCGATTCTGGCTTGGTATTTTGCGGATGAACCGGAAAGCCGCGGTGGGAATAATCCTCAATGGTTTGTTCAGACTCATGAACTGATGCAGAAACTTGACCCCTATCATCCGAACCTGATGTTGAACTGGGGAATTTCCGGAATGCAGCAGTTCTATGAAGGCTGTGATATCCTTATTCCGGATTGTTATATCGGGTATCGAGCTGACGGCACGACGGAAAAGCCGCGCTGGGCAATTTCCGACTGGATGAAAGCCGCAGCAAATCTTGGAAAACCCGCATGGATCGTGCCTCAGGTTTTCCTCTGGGGAAATGCGGCTCCCACGTTCGATGATTACCGCGCCGAAGTTTATCAGGCGTTGATTCACAATTGCAAGGGATTCCAACTTTATAATTTTGCAGAATCCAGATTGCATTCTTCTCTGACGATCGCACCTGATGCCGTCGGTATGGAGCTGAAACAAATAAAAGATCTCGTTCTGGAAAACACCATTCCCGGCGCGGTCACTGTTGAAACTCCAGAAGGAGCAGAACATTTTCAGGCAGGTTTGAAGTATTGGAAAGGTGATTATGTTCTGATCACTGTAAATACTTCCATGAAGAATATCAAAGCTGACTTTACAGTCAAAGGAAACGTTCCGGGAACGCTCTATGTTCTCGGAGAAAAGCGTTCTGTGAAGTTGAAAAACGGGAAATTCAGCGACCATTTCGGTCCGGCGGAAACCCATGTTTATCTGACCTCCCGGAAAACCTCTGACAGTGTGGAAGATCTTTTCTCTGTCCGGAAACGTGTTGCAGAAATGAAAGCAAACCGGAAAAAGCCGGACAACAAAGTTGCTCTCGGTGAAATTGACCACTTCCGGATTTACCGTGACTGGGAACATGGAAAGCGACCGGCTCATGTTGCGGAAATCAAAGGTTCTTCCGATCTCGGATCATGGTTTACGATTCACATGTATAAGATGAGCACGTTCTATTTTCTGTTTGACGGTGTGACGGATCATTCTTCAGACTTCATGATCTGGGGGCCGGCGTGGAATGACAGGAAACCGTGGATTGAAATTACTCTTCCGAAAGAAGAAACCATTTCCAAAGTCGTTCTTTACACATTGGTTTCTAAAAATGGAAAAGCACGTCTGACAGATGCCGGAGTTTCTTATCATAACGGAAAAGAGTTTGTGAAATTAAAAACTGTTTCCGGCAGAAAAGGAAACAGAATCGAAATTACATTCCCGGCAGTCAAAGCGAAAAAGATCCGTCTGGATGGTTTCAAGCTGACTCCGGGCGAACCCCGTAAAATATTGACAGAAATAGAAGTTTATTAACAGGAGAGATACCATGCAGAATAAAAAGCCGTTTACTTTGATTGAGTTATTGGTCGTTATTGCCATCATTGCGATTCTTGCCGGAATGCTGCTGCCGGCTTTGAATCAGGCGCGGGAAAAAGGCCGCAGTTCCAGCTGTATCAATAATCTGAAACAACTCTCTCTGGCATGGAACATGTATGCAAATGATAATGACGATTATGTTGTTCCGAGATCCGGCAGTTATTACTATGAAGGAGCCTTGCGTAACGGGGAACCCTGGCCGAGCTGGCTCTACAATAATGGATATCTGCCCGGAAAAGGAGATATCGATTATCAGAGAGATATACCCTCCAGAAAATTCTTTATCTGCCCCAGTGACAAAGCTCCTTACAGCAAGGTGTATATCAATTTCAAAACACATCTCAGTTATGGTTATATCAACTATGCCGGAACGAATCACTGGTACAACAATTCTCCCGGTTTTTTCAAAATCAAACAGGTTACGAAACATCAGGGAGAAATGCTTGTTTTTGCCGACAACTGGAAACATCCGGAACGGCGTGACAGTGATAAAGTATATGTCATGGGCCAGACCAACCGTATGAGTTTCGGAAATTTCGGAGCACATGGCAGAAACATGAACGGAGCTTTTCTTGACGGTTCCGTTCGCGGAGTTTCAAAGGTCATGGAAGTCACAGCTCTGGTCAGTAATGAACTTTGGCTCCTGTCGTCCAATCCGGCACTTGGTTTCGGATGGCGTTATGAATCAACGTTGCCGCAATAATAAATACAGTGCAATTTGATCAGCCTGATCAAACAGAGATTATCCTATGAAACACATTATCAGTCTGACAGCAGGAGTATTTGTTTTTGCGTCTGTATTTGCTCAAAATCTGCTGAAAAACGGCAATATGGAAAATGGAACGCAGGGGTGGCTCGTTCCTTCCTGGCTGAAAAATACCATTGCTCCGGTTTCAGATAAAAGCATCACTGCCGGCGGCGGAACTGCATCTTTGAAACTTCAGGGAATCAAAGGAAAAAGGGCAATGGTTTATCATAATTTCGTGATACCGCCCGGATGCAAATATCTTCAGATCCGCCTGATGGCAAAAACAAAGAATCTCGGAACCACCTGGTCCGGTTCTTATCTTGAGGTCCAGAACGTAAAACTTCCCCTCTGGTCTATTTCCACTTATCGACGAAGTCAGAATAAAGCGGAAACCGGTTGGATGGAATATGTTTCTCCGGTCATTGAACTGCCTGCTAATGCAGGATCAATGGCAAAAGTTTACCTGCACATGGCTCCAAATGCAGAGGGAACGGTCTGGTTTGATGATGTCAGTGTGAGAGTATTAAAATCCAAATCTGAGGGGCTGCCGGAAATCAACTCTGATCCGAAGCCGCAAACTGATAATACAGCCGCTCCCCGGGAAACTGCCGGAAATACCGCTTTCGCAAAAATGACTCCGTCGGGCGAGTCGATCCTTTCGCCTTACTGGAACTCTGTCACATGGCTGCCTGATTCCGCCCCGTTCCGGGGAACTGCCGATAAAGTCACCTTTCAAATCAAAACCGGTCAGCGCGGATTGACAAATCAGCGGATCATGGGGATCGCCGCCAACGTGACTGGTGATTTCCGTTTTTCTGCTTGGGTCAAAGCTCCTGTCGGGATCTTTCCGGCTATGTCCGTTCTGATCCGCCCGGTTTATACTGTCCGCAGGGCTCCTGCAACGGCGGTTTGCAAACCGACCGGAAGGGTAAAAGATGGATATTCTGAATACAGCTGTTATTTTTCTGCACCTTCCGATAATGGAGAACTTCAGGTATCTGTCGGGATTTCCGGGAAGGCGGCAAAAGATGGTGAAGTGATTTTCCGCGACATCAAACTGGAACCGCTGACGGCTGCAGGAAATGAGATCAAACTTCTCTATTCTTCCAACGATGACCGGCAGGGTCTGTTTTATCCGGGGGAAACACCTTTTGCTTTATTGAAATTTCAAAACAGTTCTGTCAAACTTCAAAAACTCTCTCTTGACTGTTCTCTCCGGAATATCCGCGGAAAGGAAATCCGCAAGTTCACAAAAGTCATTACACTTCCGGCGCAGAATATTTCCAATCATAAAATAGAATTTCCCGCACCGGAACGGTTCGGCTTTTACAGTGTGCATATCGGATGGAATTCCCTGAAACAGAAAAAAAATGATATTGTATCGTTTGCTGTGCTTCCGGAATTCAAAGGAAAAAAGGATCCGTTTTTCGGAATTACCTTTATGGCTCTCAATGCGGAATATGCAACAGCTATGGAACGTCTGGGAAATGGAAGCAAAGGGCTTTTTATCAACTGGTCCGAGGTGGAGCAGTTTGACGGTTCGTACAACTGGGAACGGATCGACCGGGATCTTGAAGCACTTCAGCGTGCCGGGATCGAACCGGTTGGCGGTCTTGAAATAACGACCCATAATGTTCCGTGGAGATTTATGAAAGAGATCAATGAAAGGAAGGCTCGGAAAGAATTTCCTTTCAGCGAAGCATTTTTGGAAAATGCCATGAAATTTGAACGTGCGGTATTTTCCCGTTACCGGGGAAAGATCAAACGCTGGGCGATCATTGCGGAAATTGATCTTTTGAAACAGCGCAACTGGTTTGAATATGAATATTACATCCGCCGGGTAAAAAACTGTTCCCGTGTCATGCGTGAAACTGCACCGGAAAATACTCTTGCGGGAATCGGCTGTTCCGGCGGTGATGGGCGTGCTCTTCCCCGTTATCCGGTTTTGCGGGATCTCTGGTACAAACAGGGACTTTCCGAAGTACTGGATGGACTCGGAATTGACCAGTACACCAATCCGCATACTTATGGTCCGGGATATACTCCCATCAATTCAGAAACCGGAAAAATCCGGGAAATCATGCTGGAAGCATTGAAGATCGCAAGATCAAAAGGAAAAAATAAAACCGTCTCCATTGATGAAAAAGGGTTCAAAATCGTGCAGTCTCTTCCTGTCGACAGCCCGTATGCTGTGGATATGGCAGAAAATATTGCCCGTTATTATATCACGGTAAAGAGTATTCCGGAAGTGGAACATTTCTTCTATTTCCTCTGGAAACGCTGGAGACTGGGCGAGGAGTTTGATTACGGAATGTGGCTTGATCGTTTTCCGCGTCCGAAAGCTGCGGTTTATGCAGCAACAGCACGGATCCTGGCAAATGCAAAATGTGTTAAAACAACCGCTCTCCACTCTAATATCCCATGTTATATTTTTGATAATGGAAAAGTCCGGATCATTCCCCTTTGGCACGGAGGTGTTGGCGTTGGGAAAGCCGGAGTTGCCATGAAAACTCCCCGGAATCTGAAGCTGCTGGATATGGAGGGAAATACTGTTTCCCCTGTAATCGCAGACAGTATGCTGAAACTTCAATTGGATTCCGCCCCGGTTTATCTTCTGACAACCGAAAAACTTCCGGAACTGGAAAAGATTTTGCGGGAAGCAGTTGTTGAACTGCCGGCAGTCAGAGTGGAAATGGCATTGAAGCGGGCTGACCTTATGGAAGTCCTGGTAAAAAACCTTTTTTCTGTTCCTGTGAAGGGAACTCTTTCCATGAAGAACAGATTTGCAGATTTCCGGAAAATTTATACCGTAAAAGGCAATGAAGTGCTGAAGCTGCAGATCCCCTTGAAAAATAACGATGCGGAAAATCTTTCCGGAATGGAATTTACCATTGAAAATATTTCTGCACAGAAACAGGTCTATAAAAAAACAGATGCGTTCCATATTCACGGAATTCCCCGGATCAAATCCAAAGCAGAGCTTCTTTCCGGAACGCCTGTGGTGGATCTCAGCAATGGTGACCTTTATCTGAATATTCCCGATATGGCTGGCAGAGGTGTCTGGAGCGGTCCGGAAGATTGTTCCGCAAAACTTTATATGGGGTACGATGATGAAAACCTCTATATGACTGTTGTTGTCCGCGACGAGATCCATACAAACAGACACTTTTCAGAGGATGCTCTCTGGGCAGGGGATTCTTTACAGTTTGCATTTGATCCGCAACTGGATGCAAGAGAAAAACTGCTGAATGGAAAAAGCGGTTTGTTTGATGATGATTTCTTTTTTACGGCTGGTCTTGCCGGAGGAAAACCGCGCATGTTCTGCCACATCAAAGGCATTGCAAATGCAGATTTTTCAACAGTAAAACCAATAATCACGCGTGATGAAACACAAAAGAAAACCACGTATGAAATCGTTCTTCCCTGGTCAAAAATGACTCCGTTAAAACCTAAGAAAGGGCTTATGTTCGGATTTAATTTTCTGGTCATGGATACAGATAATCCGCAAAAGCTCCCGACTTACTGGATGCAGCTGACCCCGGGAATCGCCGGAGGAAAAACCCCGGAAAAATATCACATTTTCACATTAAAATAAACCTAAGGAACATATTAATGAAAAGGAAATTCACTCTGATCGAGCTGCTGGTTGTGATTGCAATCATTGCAATTCTGGCAGGAATGCTTCTTCCGGCATTGAACAATGCACGGGAATCTGCAAGACGGAGCAGCTGCACAAACAACCTCAAACAAATGATGATCGGATTCAGCGTATATTCAGGAGAATATGACGGATGGCTGCTTTCCGGATATGCAGACAACAAATGGGATAAACCATGGTGGTTCATTATCAACAGCTATATGGGTGCAAGGGATACTGTTTATCTGACCCCCTCAAATCCGGATTTCATAACAAAATATAAACTCTTTATCTGTCCGAGTGCAAAGCCTCCATTAACAGAATGGAGCTATACTCACTACGGAACAAATACATACCTTCTTCACAGAATGCTGCCGAAAAATAAAACAACTTACATCAAGCAGGCTTCAACCGCCCTTGTTTATGGCGATACAGCATCAAAAACTTCTTTTATGATGTATGATGACCGGGAAGCAACTGCAACCAGTCAGGCTGCATCATTCCGGCACACCGGAAACAGAACGATTTCATCTTATGCAGACGGACATGTCGGAGACCGTCAGGCGAACCTGACACAGTATTGGGCGCCTTATACGAACACCTCCTTCTCCAATGCCTGTACAATAGATGGCAGTTGCGCCTGCCGCTGATTTGACGTAATACCTTAAATACAAAGATCCCCTGAATATAATAGCGTTTTCAGGGGATTTTTTTCATTTGTCCGGTACGGTTGAATTATAACTCAAGAATATTTAAAAAAAATCATAAATTCATATGGAAAAATCTGTCAGTGAGGATTATATTAACTGCATGTTAATATAACCAGAGGAGTCAAAGCATGGATTATGTAAAATTCGGGATTGTCGGGATTGGAAACATGGGGTCCGCCCATGTGAAATATATCGGCGAACTTTCCAATGCAAAACTGACGGCTGTCTGTGATATCAATCCGAAAGCCTTTGAACGGATCGCACCGGAAACCCGGGAAAAAATCAAATGTTTCACTGATGCTGATACATTTTTCAAAGAAGCTGATATTGATGCTGTTCTCATTGCAGTTCCTCATTATGACCATCCGGACCTTGCAATCCGTGCCATGAAAGCAGGAAAACATATCATCGTGGAAAAGCCGATTGCCGTTCACAAGGCGGAAGCGGAACGGCTCATTGCAGAAGGTGCAAAACATCCGGAACTCAAACAGTCTCTCATGTTCTGTCAGCGTACGATCGGTGCTCATAAAAAGATCAAACAGCTGATTGAAAGCGGAGAACTTGGAAGAATCCGCCGGGTCAACTGGGTCATAACCAGCTGGTTCCGTTCACAGGCTTATTATGATTCCGGAGATTGGCGTGCAAGCTGGCGCGGGGAAGGCGGCGGTGTGCTGCTCAATCAGTGTCCGCATCAGCTCGACTTGTGGCAATGGCTGTTCGGTATGCCGAAGATGATCCATGCGTATGCAAAACTCGGAAAATATCACGATATTGAAGTTGAAGATGAAGTCAATGCCTATATGGAATATGAGGACGGCATGGTAGGAAACTTTATTGCGTCCACCGGTGAAATGCCGGGAGAAAACAGACTTGTCATTGCTGCTGAAAAAGGAAAGCTGACCTACGAAGGCGGAAAACTCACGTTTGTCCGGAATGAAATTGAAACTTCCGAATACAGCCGGACTACAAAAAATGCTTTCGGTCCGGCAGACCGCTGGACTTGCGACATTCCTGTTTCCTCCGACGGTTCCCATCAGCACAGGGATGTTATTGAAAACGTGGCAAATGCCATTCTCCGGGATGAAACGCTGCTTGCTCCCATGGCTGAAGGTATCAGAGGCCTCGAACTCGGCAATGCCATGCTGCTTTCCGGTTTGAAAAATAAAGTCGTCAATCTGCCCATGGATTCTGCGGAATATGCAGAAATGCTTGCAGGACTGGTTGCAGACAGCCGTTATAAAAAGAACTCAGTAACAGGTACTTCTGCTGTGGAAATATCAAAATCTTTCTGAAGGAAAAACGTTATGAAAAAAGAATCCAAAGCTCAAGATGCAGTCAGCAGGAAGTTGCATTGTTTTACGCTGATTGAACTTCTGGTAGTGATTGCAATCATTGCCATCCTGGCAGGAATGCTGCTGCCGGCATTGAACAATGCCAGAAAAAGAGGACGGGATGCCACCTGCAAGAACAATCTGAAAACAGCGATCCTTTCCCATTTTGCTTATGCAGATGCTTTTGATGGCTTTATCATTCCGCTGCACTTCGGTTCTGCTCATGCAATATTCAAGAATAAGTTCTGGTATCAGGCTATCGGAAAACTTTCTCTCGGTTATTCTCCTGCCTATCATGACAATCCGACAAAAAAAATGGTGGCAAATATCTTCTGCCCGGAAATTGTCCCGGAAAAATACGGAGATCCGAAATATGCTCAGTATGCTTACTGTTTCAATAAATTTGTAAGTGCATCGACAATGGGAACCGACACCGTCTGGGCAGGAGTCAAACGTTTTGTCAAGGTCCGTTATCCCAGCAGCTGTTTCCGTATTGTGGAAACAAAAAATGCTCCGACGGCTACGGATCCGGAGTCTTTCAGTTATGCTTACAACCTTTATAATGCTCAGCATTCTTCTGTTACCCCAAATGAAGCATGGTACGATACAGTCCGTCACGGCGGACGGTTCAATACTGTATTTCATGACGGTCATGTAGCAGGACTGGTTTTGGCTGATACTGATAAGAGTAAAGACAATACAAAATCCCAATGGTACTATGGAGGTACAAGATAAAATGAAATTTTTGCTTTTGACTTTTTTGTTTTTGACAACATCTTTTCTTCCTGCAAAGGAATTGAAAGTCCTGATGATCGGAAACAGTTTTTCCATCAGTGTCGGTCAATTTCTACCCGCTGTTGTGAAATCTGTTCCCGGATGCAAACTGCATCTGGTCAGCGCATATATCGGCGGCTGTCCTCTCGACAAACATTGGAGCAATATTGAAAAGGCTGAAAAGGATCCCTCTTTCAAACCGTACAAAGTCGATACCTGGACCTTTGACGGAAAACAGCAGAAAAGTTACAAAGATAATGTGAACAATCTTCTCAAAAAAGAGAAGTGGGATATCGTTACCATTCAGCAGGCAAGTCCGAAAAGCTGGCGCAGTGAAACTTATCACCCATACGGCGATAATCTGGTGGCTTATATCAGAAAAAATGCGCCACAAGCGGAAATTATCATTCAGCAGACCTGGAGTTACCGTGCGGATCATACCTCCATGAAACGCTGGAATCTCAATCAGCAGACGATGTATGAAAAAATAAAAGAGTCGTATGCGGCTTTTGCGGCAAAATACAAATTGCGGCAGATTCCCATGGGAGATGCTGTGCAGTTTTACCGGAATGAATCTCCTGTAAAATATGTCCCGCCTACTGCTGAAGAATTGTCAAGTTATCATCACCCGGACTGTCCCCGCAGTGCCGGTGATCCGGTTGGAGTTTACTATTACCGCAAAGATCCCAAGACTCAGGAAATGGTATTGAGTGCTGACCGGATCCACCTGAACATTTCAGGAACATACTTGCAGGCATGTGTCTGGTTCTCGTTCCTCTACGGCAAAGATCCCGCAGAAATCAAATATGTTCCGAATATTGGAAAGACAGAAGCAGAATTTATCAGGAAATGTGCCGGAAAAGCTGTTTCGGGGAACAAAACTCAGAAAAAATAACAGTGAAATCAGAATCTGAAATACAAACTTACCATAGGAGAATACAATGTTTTTAACAGGATTTGCTGATGAAGCAGGAAGCAGCATTGATCTTCAGATCAAAGCTACAAAAGAATTGGGGTGGAAGTATATTGAAACCCGTAATATTGACGGAAAGAATCTTTCCACTCTGACAGAAGAAGAATTTGAAACCCTTTGCGGCAAACTCAGCGATGCCGGAGTTGCCTTCAACTGCTACGGCAGCAGTATTGCAAACTGGGGACTTCATCCCAGAAGCGATGAAGATTTTGCTCTCAGTAAAGATCTGCTGTATAAAGCAATTCCGCGAATGCACAAGCTCGGAATCAAAATGCTCCGCGGTATGAGCTTCAAAATGGTGGAAGATGAAGAACCCGATAATCCGGAACTGGAAAAAATCATCTTTGCAAAAGTCAATGAACTCGTCAAGATCTGTGAAGATAACGGCATCATTTACGGTCATGAAAACTGCATGAACTACGGCGGACTTTCCTATCTTCACACTTTGAAACTTGTTGAAAATATCAAGAGCAAAGCATTTACTTTGATCTATGATACAGGGAACCCGGTTTTCAACTACCGCAGAATCGGTTCCTTCCCCTATGCGCTCCAGTCCTCCTGGGAGTTCTACCACAACGTGAAAGAGTTTATCTCCTACGTTCATATCAAAGATGGAACTGCAGTTCCGACAGAGGATGGAAAGACCCGTCCGGCATGCAAATACTGTTGGGCCGGCGATGGCAGCGGAGATGTCCGTGCTATTCTGATTGACCTGCTGAAAAACGGTTATGACGGCGGTTTCTCTATGGAACCCCACGTTGCAGCAGTTTTCCATGATGCCTCCGAAAATACTACTGATCTGGATGATATCAAATATTCCAGCTATGTGGAATACGGCAGACGTTTTGAGGCTATGCTGAACGGAATCAAAGCGGATTTGAAGAAGTAAGCAGCTGGAATAAACTGTTTATTTCCTTTCCACACGGATTGCTGAATGCAGAGAATCTCCGGATTCCATTCAGCAGTCCTGTTTATCGTATAATATCAGAATAGCAAAATGTTTTTGAGATAATTTATTATGAAATCAGCTCATTGGATTACAACAAAAGAATTTGCCGCTGCCGATATCAATCAGGTTTTTCACCGTCAGCTGGATATTGAATCTGCAAAAAATATAAAAAATGATATTCAGAACAAACATATCCTTTTCCGGAAAAATTTTTTTTTGAAGGAGATTCCGGAAAACGCCGTAATCAGAATTTCAGCTGATGATTATTACAAACTGTACATCAACGGAAAGTTTGTTGGACAGGGACCTGCGGCCGGTTATCATTTTCATTACAATTATAATGAAATGGATGTGACCTCATTTCTCCGCACCGGAGAAAATACCATAGCGGTTCATACCTATTATCAGGGATTGATCAACCGTGTCTGGGTCAGCGGTGATAACAGACACGGTCTCTGGCTGGAACTTTATGCCGGTGATGAAAAGATTTTGGCATCCGATGAAACCTTCCGCTGTGCGGAACATACTGCTTATTCAGCCGCAGGGAAAACCGGATACGATACCCAATTCCTTGAAATTTACGATTCCTCTGCTCCGGAATGTGATTTTATCCATCCGGATTTTGATGATTCCGGATGGTCATTTGCAACTGTTAATCTCAAGGATGATCATATCCTGGTCAAACAGATTTCCAAACAACTTGTTTTTGAAGATATCACACCTGCCGTAATTCAAAAAAGGGAAAATACTCTCTTTATTGACTTCGGTGCAATGTTTGTAGGTTATCTTACATTTCAGGCATCCGGTAAAAAGGGAGATCAAATCACGATCCGCTGCGGTCAGGAACTGAATGAAGAGGGGACTGTCCGGTACAAACTGCGGGCAAACTGCTGTTATGAAGAGTTCTTTGTTCTTTCCGGGAAACACAATGACAAGCTGAATCAATTTGATTACAAATCATTCCGTTATGTGGAATTGATTCTTCCGGATGATTGCAGTGTTTATGAAAATTCCATCTGTCTGACGGCTCGCCATTATCCTTTTGAACTGAAACAGGAATATATCGGAACGGATGTCCGGGAAAAACAGATCTGGGATTTGTGTATTCGCAGCCTGAAGTATGGCGTCCAGTGTGTGATTCAGGATTGTATGGAGCGGGAAAAAGGCTACTATCTCGGCGATGGCTGTTATTCTCTTCTGACCTATTGTCTGGTTACACAGGATTTCACACTGATGGAGAAATTCTTTGATGATTTCCTGAGGACAAAATTTGTCAACAGAGGATTGCTTACCTGCAGTAATTGTTCCAAAATGCAGGAAATAGCAGAATATCCTCTTATTATGTTCACCACCCTTCTGGAATATACGGTCTTAACCGGAAATTATGATTTTGTCCGGGAGCGTTTTGATGCGTTCGCAGATATTCTTGATTACTACCGGGAATCTTATGCGGAAGAAGACGGTTTGCTGAATAATCTGGATAAATGGTGTGTAGTTGATTGGCCAGCACCACGCAGGGACGGTTATGAAACTGAAATCACGGAAGGAAAAATTTGCACGACCAAGCACAGTTCCATCAATGCCTATTATATCGGTGCGGTCAAGTGTCTCAATAAAGTTGCGAAGATCATTGGCCATGCGCCGTATACCGATGTGGAACCTCTGGAAAAAGCCTATATTTCAGCATTTTATGATCCGGAAAGAAAACTGTTCCGGGATGATGTTCAGTCTCAGCATGTCAGCCTGCCGGGGAATGTGATTGCCTGGTGGTTTGATATTCTGCCCGATGAAGAGACCCGGCAGAATATTATTGCAATGGTCCGGGAAAAACGGCTTTCAACAGTGCTTTTCTTTACCACGTTCCCAATGTTCTGTGCATTGGTCCGCGATAATGAATCAGAACTTATGCATGATCTTCTGACAGATGATGAAACATGGATGAAGACGATTCAGGAAGGCGGAACAACAACCTTTGAAGGCTGGAGTAAAGACGATAAATGGAATACTTCCCTGTTCCATTTGACCTTTACCTTTGCCGCTGCATTTATGGTAGATTGGAAAATCAAAGAAATCTTTACATTTGATGATTAATTATACCAACAGTCAGCTTCAATCTTCCTGAGTGACAATAAAGCCGTTTCAAAAAATTGGCTCTGTTCCCTATATGGGTTGGTAAATCCTTCTACTATTAAAACTTTATGATGGCATTTTGATTTTTGTGACACAAAAATCGGAATGCCGCAAAAAGGTTTCAAAAAGGATGATGGGGTTTGGGGAAGAAGGGAAAAAATTTTCTCAAAAGTTTTTCCCTTCTTCCCCCGATCACAAAACAACCTTTGTCTGGAACAGAGCCTTGAAAAAAATCAAAAAAAATTTTTTTTTGACTTGATTTTGGAAAAAAATGGATTATATTGGAACAGAATGGAAAAATATAGGTTGTTTTAATGCTGGCTTTCTGTGGAATAGATTATTGCTCCATAGATTCCAACGGGCGCGTGAAACTCAGCCCCAGGAATCTGGAGGATTTTACTTCCAAAGGTTCAGACATTGTGTTGTTTTGTCTGCCTGAGGGGGCTGTCGCTGTGTACCCTGAAGAAACGTATCTCAAGATCCGTCAGGAACGTGAGATTGCCGGAAACAGGGCTGCAAGCAGTTTTCTTGGACGCCAGATGCTTCGCCAGTCCGGAGCATGGACGCAATCCCAGCGGATTACCGCGCAGGGGCGTATCACGATACCGCAAGCATTCCGCGAACATGCCGGTTTCGGTTCCGGAAGCCAGAAAATGGTTATTGTCGGAGTGGAAATCGGCGTTGAATTGTGGACTGTTGAACGTTGGGAAGCTGAAAAGCGTCGGATGCAGGAGCATGACAATCTGAAGCGTGAACGTGAAATGCAGTCAGACTTGAATATATAATAAATGGAATTTAAAAGATGGCAACAGTAAAGACAGGTAAAATTGTAAAGTATCTGATTTGTCTTTTTGCGGCGGCAGCGGTTTTAATCCTTGCTGGCGGAGCAAAGATGAAATTCAGTGCGGAGTCTTACAACGCCCGTATCGCAGTGATCCGGACGGTTGCCCTTCATTTTGTTTCCGCCTCGGATGAATCTGGCGAATTGCGCCGTCTGGCAGAAATTTCTCCCGAATTTCTCCTTTATGCAGCATCCAGTTCCGAACTGAAACCTCTTGATAAAGAGGTTTCAGAATAATGGATGATCCTGACAGTCCACTATTCCGCAAAAGAAGCGGATGGATTATTCTTGCAGTTCTGTTCTGGGCAGTGATCTGTCTGGGAAGTACATTTTATTTTTCTGTTTTCAGGCATAACGACTACAAGGCAAAAGTCCGTAAAATAGCCTGGCGTCAGGGCCGTCTTCCTGCAATGCGCGGTTCCATTTACTCCTCAAACGGAACGTTATTGGCTTATTCCAAACTTGAATTTTTCCTGTTCTGGAAAAAAGTCGGAAGAGGGAATGTAAAAAAAGAGATCGAACAACTGTTCGGCAGGACGATCAGTTACGGCACAAAAATTTCTGAAAAAGAATTATCTCTTCTGGAACCTGTCTTCAGAAAATATCCTTCTGCCGTATGGATTGAAAACCGTGAACGGCGGATTCATCTTTCTGATGTCGATGAAATCGAAGAAAGGTTTGATTCTGTTCTGAAGGGGCAGGATGGGATTTTTGTTGTTATGCATGACAGATTCGGGAGACGTGTTCCGGGATCTTTGAAGATTATCCGGGAACAGATTCCTGGGAAAACTGTGGTTTTATCCCGGAAAGAGGAGAGTGATTGATGAAAGAACGGAATGCTGTTCTCTGGAACCTTGTGATCGGTTTGCTTGTGATCGGTCTGGGCGGATGTGCCGCCGTATATTGTGCAAGAGCTTACGGGGTTCATCCCTGGTATTTTGCCGGACGCCAGATGGTATGGCTGGCAATTGGGGCCTGTTTGTTTTTTCTGTCAGCCCGGTTGCCGTTTCAAAAGCTGAAAAAAGCGGCATTCCCTGCGGTTATTATTTTTCTGATTATCCTGATTTTAACGCTTCTGTTTGGAAGACCTGTGAATGGCATGAGCGGATGGCTTTCTGTTCCCTTTACAAATATCAGAATACAGCCTTCTGAATTGGCAAAACCGGTTTATCTGCTTGCATTGTGTCTGCTTGCAGCTCATGAAGGATGGAGTGAATGGAAACGTTTTCTTTTAACGCTTTCTCTGACTGCAGTATTCTGTTTTCTGATTTTTATACAGCCGGATTTCGGAACTGCAACAATATATGCAGTCTGTCTTCCGATTCTGCTTTTCTGTGCCGGTTTCCGGAAACGGTATACCCTTTCCGTCTTATTCGGATGGATTCCGCCGACACTCCTGTTCCTATTGCTTCATCCTTACGCATTACGCCGGATTAAGGCATTTCTGGCACCAGCGGATGATGAATTGGGAGCCAGCTGGCATATCATTCAGTTCCGGATAACTATGGCTAACGGCGGCTGGCTCGGCGCCGATGGACAGAATGTTTCCTGGGCGAATACGTATCTTCCGTTCTCCCACAGTGATTCCGTTTTTGCAACACTCGTGGAGGCTTCCGGTTTTATCGGAGGGATGCTTGTCCTGCTTGGTTTTTGTGTGATGATCATTCTTTTCCGGAAAGCGGCATTGGAAACAAAAAACAAAGAAGCCCGGCTTTTTCTTTTTTGTGCCGGGCTTATGCTGATAACACAGGCTTTCCTGCATATCGGCGTAAATGTGACAATTATCCCGCCGACAGGGCTGCCGCTTCCGTTTTTCTCTTACGGCGGGAGCAACCTTGCCGGGGTAATGCTCCTGTTGGGAACTGCATGTTCCGCTTACAGGAGCTCAAATTCAGAATCCCAAATTGATTCCGAGACTGTGAAGGAAGACGAATAAGATAATGATCGGTGCAACGAACCGGATCAGGATCGCCCAGAATGTCATCAGCGTGAGTCCATTACGGATCATCTGGGAATAGAACGGCTCATCCCGGAAACCGGAGAGCAGAAGCAGAATATTGGTATCCTGCAGATGGGTGAGATCACCTTCCCGAAGTTCACGTGCAGCTTTCCGGGCTGTCCACAGCCATCCGGTGAAGATTGCTGTCATCATACCGGCAAGAGGCAGACACCAGTTGGATGTGATATAATCCAGCACATCAAAGAAGTTTCCTTTGACATGTTCCGGACTGAAACAGAAATCAAAAGCCTTTTTGACCCAGGGAATATTTTCCCATCCGGTAACAGAGATCGCAGAGAGGATTCCCAGCAAACTGATGATCACAAAAAGAACGGAAATCGCTTTTTTACGGCTCCATTTCAACTGGTCGATGAGGAATGTCACTCCCATTTCCAGCAGAGAAGCACCGCTTGTAAATGCGGCAATCGTCAGCATCAGGAAGAACAACCCAGCCCAGAACCATCCGAATCCGCCGGGGAAATGATTGAATGTCACAGGCAGAACCTGGAAGATCAGACTGGGACCGGCAGTGGGCTGTCCGCCCATAGCAAACACTGCCGGGAAAATTGCAAGACCTGCCATCAGAGCTGCGATCGTATCAAGAATAATGATGAATACAGAAGTCCGGAGGATGTTTTCCTGCTTTTTCATATAACTTCCGTATGTAATCATGATACCCATTCCGAGACTCAATGAGTAGAAGGAGTGACCGAGTGCTTCCAGAATACTTCCTGTTGAGAGTTTGGAGAAGTCGGGTGACAGGAAGAACTTGACTCCGTCGATTGCTCCGGGGAGGGTGACTCCGCGGATGATCACGGCAATCAGAAGAAGCAGAAGCAGCGGCATCAGAATTTTGCTCCAGCGTTCCACACCTTTCCGGATTCCGCCCCACAGCATGGCACCGCAAAGAACCATAAATACAAGATGCAGCAGAACGACTTTCCAGGGACAGGTGATGAAATTGCCGAAAGTTTCTTTTGCCTGGGCAACGGTTTCAAAATTCATCTGTCTGCTGAAAGCAAGATAAACGTATTCCAGAATCCAGCCGCCGATAACAGAATAGTAGGAAAGAATTGCCAGACCAGTCAGAATGGAGAACAAACCGACCATTGCAACGCCTTTCCAGATAATCAAGGCTCCGGCAAGAGCTGAGACCACACCGAAGCCGATCATTCCGCTGTTCGTGCCGTTATCGACAAGATTGTCGATTCCGGAATAGATCATGAAAACAGCCTGAAGCAGTAACAGGATTCCCAGTACCCGGGAGAATTTAGAACCGGCAGGAGAGATTTCTTTGAATGCTCCATACGGATTTTTCTGAGTTTTGCGTCCGATAGCGATTTCGCTCAGCATCAGCGGTGTTCCCAAAAGGAAAATACAGATCAGGTAAATGATCACGAATGCGCCGCCGCCGTTCATTCCTGTAATGTACGGAAATTTCCAGATGTTGCCAAGCCCGATGGCAGAACCGGCTGCTGCAAGCACAAAACCGATCGTTCCGCCCCAAGTTTCTCTTTGCTGTTCCATAAAGGAATCCCTTCTTTAGAGTGAACCCTTTGTCGAAGGGATTCCAACGACGCGGGGGTCAAGTGTGACTGCAGTACAGAGTGCGCGTCCGAATCCCTTGAAAATGGATTCAAAGACGTGGTGGGTTTCACCGGTTTCCAGCATACGGATGTGCAGATTCATCCCTGCTGTATTGGACAGTGCCCGGAAAAATTCTCCGAACAGATCCGTATCAATATCCTTGATATATTGGGCTCTGGGTTCCACCCGGTAAACCAGATACGGTCTGCCGGAAAGATCCACAGCTGTCATGGAAAGAGTTTCATCCATAGGAAGGATACAGCTGCCGCACCGGGTGATTCCCGCCTTGTCTCCAAGAGCATCGGCAATTACTTTTCCCAGAACAAGTCCGGTATCTTCCATACTGTGATGAGCATCAATTTCCAGATCACCTTTCACTTTCACGGTCAAATCAAATTTTCCGTGTTTTGCAAAAAGGATCAGCATGTGATCAAAAAACGGTATCCCGGTATCAATATCTGATATTCCGGAACCGTCCAGATTGATCCGGACAAAGATATCCGTTTCTTTGGTTGTACGGGCGAGTTCAGCTGTTCTCATTTCTCTCTTCCTTGTATGAGCTGTTCAGCACTTGAAGTTGTGAACAACAAGTCCGTCACGGAGTTTCGGTTCAAACCAGGTGGATTTCGGAGGCATGATTTCTCCTGCATCCGCAATATCCATCAACTGATCCAGAGTTGTGGCGTACATGGAGAATGCAACTTCTGCTTTTCCGCCGTCAACGAGACGTTCCAGTTCTCCTGTTCCGCGGATTCCGCCGACAAAGTCGATTCTCTTGTCGGTTCTGGGATCGCCGATTCCAAGCAGCGGAGCAAGAACATTATCCTGAAGCACGCTGACATCCAGACGTTCGATCACGCCAAGATTTGCGGTTTCAAATTTGGGAGCGAGAGCATACCACTGTTTGCCGAGATACATGCGGAAGGTTCCGCTCTGTTCCGGAGAGGGATTCGCAGTTTTTTCAACAGTGAATTTTTCTCCGAGCTTGGCAAGAAATGCTTCGGCGGTCATGCCGTTGAGATCTTTTACAACGCGGTTGTAAGGCAGAATCTTGAGTTCGCTGGCTGGGAATGTCACTGCAAGGAAGAAGTTGTAATCTTCTGCGCCGCTGTGCATGGGATTGCGGACCATGCACTGTGCTTTTGCGCGGGATGCGGAAGCTGCACGGTGGTGTCCATCTGCAATATACATGCAGGGGACTTCCTGACGGAACAGTTCGGAAATCTGACGTCCGCGTTCGGTTCCGGTTTTCCAGAGTTTGTGTTCGATTCCATCCGGAGCGACGAAAGAATAGTACGGCGTTTCAGCGCAAATTTCTTTTACGATTGCGTTGATTTTGTCATTGTCACGATAAGTCAGAAACACGGGACCTGTGTGGGAACGGAGTTCCATCACATGTCTTGCGCGGTCATCTTCCTTGTCCTTACGGGTCTTTTCGTGCTTTTTGATCACATTGTTGTCATAATCTTCAGCGGATGCTGCTCCGACGATACCGACCTGTGTTCTGCCATCCATTTTAAGGGAGTAGACATAAAGGTTCGGTTCTGAATCATATTCCAGGGGCGCTTCAGCAATCAGTCTGCGGAAGTTGAAAACTGCTTTTGCATAGACGGGATCGGAATGAAGATCGATTCCGGGTTCCATTTCAATTTCAGGTCTGGAAACGCGCAGGAAAGAAAGGGGATTTCCCTTTGCAAGTTCTGCAGCTTCTTCGGTGTTTACAACGTCATACGGAACGGCTGCGACCTGTGCCACATTTTCCGGTTTCGGCATCATACCGTGAAAGAGTTCAAAAGTAGCCATTGACTGATTCCTCCTGTGTGATAGTCAATTAAAAATCTGTACAATTACGGTAATATATCCCCGTTTTTACAAAAAATCCAGTAAAAGAACTGAAACGGGCAGTTTTTTTTACTGTTTTTTCAGAATAATTGTTTGAAAAGGTATTATTTTCTGAGATTCTTCAAAAAGGGAAACTTGTAAAAAGAGATAGCAGTGCTATATTCACTGTGTAAGTTTTTTTTGAGATATCCTGCTGAGATGCGGGATGAAAATGGTAGTTTTGGGATTTTTATGTTCAGTGTTTCTCTGGTTACATACCGGAATCAATTTGCCGATATCAAGGATTTGATAAATTCGGTTCTTGAAAGCAGTTGTTCCTGTTTTTATATTGTTGATAATGCCAATGATCCGGTTCTGGCAAAGGAAATATCAGCTTTGCAGAATGACCGTATAAAATATGTTCCCATGTCTGAAAACAGGGGCTTTGGCAGCGGACACAATGCAGCAATAAAAAAATCCATGTCGGAAGGTTGTGATTATCACATGATCATGAATCCGGATATTAAATTTGATCCGGGAACATTGGAAAAAATAGAAATGTTTATGGAGTCCGATAAAGAGATCGGTCTTGTGATGCCTAAGACTTTGTTCCCGGATGGACTGCTTCAGCGGAATTGCAAGTTGGTCCCGGCTCCGGCAGATTTGATTTTTAAACGTTTTTTTCCGGAATTTCTGGTGCGTTTCAGAATGAAACGCTTTATGATGTGTGATTATGATCATGACGCTGTTCTGGATGTGCCTTATTTGTGCGGCTGTTTTATGGCATTCCGTTGTTCTGTTCTGAATAAGACAGGGATTTTTGATGAACGTTTTTTCATGTATCCGGAAGATATTGATATTACCCGGAGAATTTTTTCTGCAGGCTGGAGAACTGTGTATTATCCAGGTGCTGAAGTTATCCATGAACATAACCGGGAGTCCGGAAAAAATATGAGAATGCTTTGGATTCATATCGTCAATATGATCCGGTATTTCAATAAATGGGGCTGGATATTTGATCCGGAAAGAAAAAAGATCAACAAGCGGATCGTGGAATTAAACAAAGACAAGCTGCTCAGATGACAAGATACATTCCGAGATTTCTGAGAAAGCCTTCCGCTTTGAACTTGTTTTTCAACAGAAAAATCCGTTTCTCCAGATAATTCATGTTTTTGAGTTTTTGCAGCGATGCAAGCAGTTCTGTTTTTTCAGCATCCAGTTTGTCGGAATGGCGGGTAAGCAGAATGGTCAGCTGATCCATTTTTCTGTAAAATGTATTTCGCAATTCCTGTCTGGAACGGTATACTTTTTTGCAGATGTTCACGAAATCATATCTGAATGAGCCAATCACATTGTTATTATGCTGTCTGTAAAGGATTAATGGAGAATCCAAATATATGATTTTTCCCAGCAGCGCCGCTGTCAGAACAACCCAGTAATCATGCATAATTGTCTGCTGCGGAATTGGAAGTACAAGGTCACGGAGAGCTTTGTTAAAAAGCATCGTATTTCCCGTTGCGGCATTTTGAACTGCAAGTTTTTGTATCGTAAATGAAGATTTATTCAAATGCTGAGCGTTCATCATGGAACTGTGGAGTTTATTCAAGTCAGAATCAACAATTTCCAATCTGTAAAAACAAGCAGGGGAGTGTGATTTCCATATTGCTGTTCTGCTTTTTTATATGCTTTCAGTGTACAGTCTATTTTTTCTTTTTTCCAGACATCGTCATGATCGCAGAACATGAACAGTTCACCATCTGCACATTCCAGCAGTTTTGCAAAATTGGCACAGGCATCCATCTGTTCCGAGCCCAGAAAACGGATTTTTTCCGAATATTGTTTCATATAGTGGTAAAATTTTTAAGGAACTCTTTATTTTTAACTTCATTTTCCAGAACACATGAACAGAACCATTGAAGGTTTCTGCTGCATTGGATGGGAATTCAGTGTTGTTACCGCTGAGCATGATGAAAAGATATGCGGCGTTGCTTTTGGATATTTCCGCTTTAAACCCATTCCAGTTAACATCTTCCGGAAGGATCCAATATTCGACCGGTTTATCCTCCCGGAATTGATCAGCGGCCGGTTCCGTCATTTTTATGGAAGATTTCAAAAGCAGACGGGTTTCATTGAATTCCCGCAGCATTTGACTTCTGGTGTAATTGGAAACTTCAAATTTTTCACATATAACAGCATAAAGCGTTTTTAATTCTTCAAGCAGACGATCCGGATTTTTTGCAACAACAGACCCCGGATGTCTTCTGTACAGATTCAGAGGTTCTGCACAAAATGCAACTTTTCCGTCCTGTATCATGTGTAAGTATGCAAACCAGTCTCCAATGACTTTATATGAAAACAGATCTTCCGGGATTTGTGAAAATGCAGTTTTCCGGATCAAAGCTCCGCTGGCATTTGGAATGGTGTTTTTTATCGCCAGAGCTGTTTCAGTTTCTGTCCGTGCATCCCAGATATGGTCTTGAGTCCATTTATATTTGGAAACATGAAGAGTATGCTGAAGGAATGTCTCAGGGTAGATTTCTCCATCTCCGTCAATCAATGCTGATTGTGCATAGGCAATCTTAACCAGGGGGTCCCGGAATGCATGAACAAGTTTTGACTGCATGGTTTCCCGGCATTTGTCATCGGCCTCGGCAATCCAGATCAAATCGCCTTTTGCCAGCGAAACTCCTTTATACCACTGACGGAAGACTCCGGCATTCTGTTCATTCGGGAGATATTGAATTCCGCCCCGGAAATGATTTTTATATTTCCGGATTAATTTTTCTGCGACTTCAGCACTGTTGTCTTTGGAACAGTCATCCAGAATCAGCAATTCGTAAACAGGGAATGTCTGGTTCACAATGGATTCAACCCGTTCCGGCAGAAAATTTGCATAGTTATAGTTGGGAATGATCGCCGTGATTTTCGGGAGATCTTCTCCTGCAAGTTCATACAGGGATTGCACGTAGTCCCGGAAGGAATACATTTTTTTTCCGTAGATGTTCAGGAATTCTGCACCTGCCTGTTTTGAGAAATCTCTGTCTGAGGCATGTTTCAAAATAAGTTTTGTGAAGATATCACTTGAGTAGTCATCTGATGAACAACCTGCAACATTCCCGAATAAATCACGCAACCTGGTACAGCGTCTGCAGAAAATGACAGGGATTCCGACTTTTGACGCCAGCAGCCCGACCGTTGGGAACGGGTTGTTAATTGAAAAAGTAAATGCACAGGCGGCCTGAGCATTTACTTTTTCAATTAACATGCAGAAAGAAGATTCAAGATTCTTTTTGTTCCTGCTTGTAAAACTCCGGAACATCTTGTATATTTCCTGAAACGGCATTATTTGCAAAAGGGGTAATTTCAAAAGAAAAGGAATTTTTTGATTATGGAAAAACGGTCACTTACATTTTATTTTGAACATCCCGAATATTTTATGATCACAGCCCATCGCGGAGCTTCGTTTGAATTCCCGGAAAATACTCTTCTGTCCATGCAGAAGGCAGTGGAGGCTGGAGCAGATATGATCGAGTTTGACCTGCGGGGAACGAAAGATGATATCCCTGTTCTGCTTCATGACAAGACTGTTGACAGAACAAGTAATGGAACCGGAATGCCGGAAGAATATACTCTGGCAGAACTCAAAAAATTGAATTTTTCCTATTTTCTGCAAGGTCAGCGGCGCAATGCCCCGGTTTATGAAGAAATGCAGATTCCTTCGTTTGAGGAAATACTGGAGAATCTTGCAGGAAAAGTCTGTATGAATATTCAGGTTTATGCACAAAATGATCAGACACTGAGAAATATCTGCGCGCTTTTCAAAAAGTATGAAATGTATGATTACGGATATTTTACCATCACAGCGGATTATATTGAAAAAGTCCGGGCGATTGATCCGGAAATTGAATTCTGCACCACTCGCGGCTGGAAGGACCGTTCCTCGCCGGAAATTCTGAAGCAATGCAAAGAACTGGATCATTGCCGTTATGTTCAGCCGATCCGGGAATTCACTGATGAAGAAGGTTTTGCTTTGATCCGCTCATTGGGAATGCGCAGTAATGTGTTTTTCTGCGATGAACCGGAAGAAATGCATAAACTGCGTTCAATGGGAGCACACGGGATTCTTACCAATAAGGCGCATCTCATGTGTGCAAACCGTCCGGTTTGAGTCTTTCTTCTAAAAGGCAGCAGATCAAATCAGTCCGGTGACGGATGATTTTTTCTGCCTTTTCCAAGTATAATGCGGCATCCCGGAAATATTTTTCCGGGTCATTTCCATTCATCCAGTGATAGTTCATGGAATAGATTAACCGGGGATTTCCATTTGCAGGATCACAATAATCATTCCATAACATGATCTCTGTGTAAGACCGGAATTCTTCTGCGCCTTTGAAGTTCCGGAAACAGAAATCATTCACTTTTACAAGTTCTTTCAAAGTTCCATCCTGTCCGGGGGAATCTGTCAGAACTTTTTGAAGCTGAATGAGAAAGCGGTCAAAGAAATCCCGCCAATGGTTGGTTCCTCTGTAACAGTTCAGCGTTGTTCCATTCGCATACCAGTTCGGAAGAACGGTATAATTTCCGATCATACTGCAGATTTTTCCGAAGTGACGGACTTTTTCACGGAATTCTTCTGTCGGAGAATATTTTTCCAGACCTGCAAAATATCCGGGTTTTTCCGGGATTTCCCGTCCGAACATCGTATGAAACGTATTCATCGTTTCCCCGCGGTATTGCTTTCCGTTGCCGATATTTTGCGAGTTTATCCAGGGAAGATGTTCTCCCCACAATAAAACATAAACAGCGCGCATGATATTTGTATCATCACAATCAAAAATCCTGTCCGGACAGCCATATTTTCCTGAATCTTTCAAGGTCTTGAAATCAAAATGTTTGAGATTATTGAAATCTCCGGACAGAACTTCAGCTGCAAACTCTTTTAACAAAATCTTTGCATTTTCCATAAATAAACCCTCTTATTTTTTCACAGTATTATACACTGTGATGCCGGACATCTTTTGTCCGACACGGTTTATTTATCAGAAAAATTCCGGCTCTGCTCCCAATAAAGGTTGTTACTTGAGGAGGGGAAAAAGCCCTTTTGAGGAAAGGTCCTTTTTCCCCTCCTCAAACTCCACCCCTTTTTTCCAAACCTTTTTGCGGCATTCTGATTTTTGATAACAAAAATCAAAATGCCATCTTTTGAGTGAAATAGAAGA
>JAFVTF010000093.1 GCA_017503375.1 Lentisphaeria bacterium
AAATGTAGCAACAGACTGTTTTGACAAAGTTCTGCCATATACCGATATGTTCCTGATCGATTTCAAGCACGCAGACTCCGGTGAACATAAAAAACTCACAGGAAGCGGCAATGAATTAATTTGTAAAAATCTGCAATGGCTTTCCGAACATGGAGCAAGAATTGAGATCCGGATCCCGGTTGTTCCCGAATGCAACGACTCCGTGGAAAATATGGAAATGACCGCAGATTTTCTCGGCAGACTGCAGCTGGAAGCGGTACGTTTACTGCCCTATCATTCTCTTGCCGGAAGCAAATATCTGGCAGTGAATATGAAAAATACCATGCCGGAAGTCCCTGCACCATCTTCCGGAACGCTTGCACGTTTTGCGGAAATTTTGCAAAAGCGGGATATCACTGTCAAATATTGAAGTTACTCTACGGCAGCTCTACGCGCCAATGTGTAAATGCTGCCCGGAATATAAAATTGGATAACTGAATGAAGTGCTTTTTCTTTTTGTGAAGCCCTTTTGTGAAAAAAACTTCACAGAATTTTTGGCGAGAGTTGAAAAAACGGTCAGCGTTTTTATCCTCAGCCATCAGTTGGAAACGTTTCTTGAGGCGAAAAACTCAGAATTTCGCTGTGAAATGAAATTCTGAAAAACGCCTCAATTTTATTCAGAAAAGCTCAGAATATGCGACCAATAAATAAAAGAAAATTAGCGAAAACGGCAAAAATCTTTCAGTGTAAATGAACTTTGACTGCTGTTTGGGCTGTAATGACTGCAAGCCACCTTTTTTTCTCTTCTGCGGAAGCAAAATCCGATTTGAAATATTTTTTCCGTCCTAATTGGCGGTTCTTGTTTTCGCCCATCGGGTGATAAGGTTTCAGGTCTATTCCCTGAACATTGGGTAAACGGTTGGCGATTTCAGCGATTTGCAGCAAATGTTCATCCTCATCGTTGACACCTGGAATAAGAGGACAACTCAATATAACCTGACCACCGGCGTTGGTGAGTTTTTGCAGATTTTCCAAAATCGTATCTATAGGAACACCGGTAAGTTCCCGGTGTTTGGCAGGAGAACTTTTTATATCCCAGACCCAGAGATCGACCAGCGGAAGCAATTCAGCAATCTGTTCCCATGGGGCAAAACCGCAAGTTTCGATCACCGTATGGAGTCCAGAAGTTTTGGCTTCTTTCAGCAACGCATAAGTAAACGTAAAGTGTGCAAGAGGTTCTCCGCCGGATATGGTAAGCCCGCCACCGGAATTCCGGTAAAAAGCGAGATCTTTCATGACCTCTTTCATCACATCATTTACAGTCAATTTTTGTCCGATGCAATTCAAAGCTCCGGATGGACACGTTACCGAACAGCGTCCGCAACTGACACATTTGTTCCTGTCAAAAATATGTCGTCCTTCCTGCGCCAGGTGGCAGATTTCAGGACAATTTCCGGCACACATCATACAATTAACACACCGGTCAGAGTTAAAAAGGAGTTCCGCATTGAAAGTTTGTGATTCCGGGTTATGGCACCAGATACAGCGCAACGGACACCCTTTCAGAAATACGACAGTACGGATTCCCGGACCATCGTTGACAGCAAACTTTTCGATGTCAAAGACAAGTGTTTTATGTTCCTGCATAAAATGACCTTTCATTTTTTCACAGGCTTACAGCGAATTGACAGTACGGGCAATGATATTTTCCTGGTGTTGTTCGGAAAGATTGACAAAAGTAGCGGAAAATCCGGAAACCCGCACCCGGAGACTCTTGTATTTGTCCGGATCTTTTCTGGCGGCGATCAGCTCCCGGGCGGAAACATGATTGAGCTGCAGATGAAGTCCCCCTTCACGGAAATAAGTTTCAACAAGCACAACAAGTTTTTGAAAACTTTCTTCATTTTGAACTGTATTTTCATCGACAGAAATATTCATAATGGTATTTCCGCACATAACGCCAGTCTGATCCATACCGGCAACCGAAAGCAGATGGGACGTGATCCCGTCTCTTTCCTTGCCGTTGGCTTGTCCGGAACCGAAAAGCAAGGCACTTCCTGCAACACGTCCGTCCGGCGTTGCCTGGGTCAAAGCTCCATAACGGGCATAATGAATATTGTAACCGGTGAGATTGCCATAACAGAGATAATGTCCGAAAATATCTGTTCTGCCTTGGGCAAAGTTATTGACCGAGGCGTAAAAGCGTTGTGCAGTCTGATTGGAAAGTTCATCATTATTGCCGAAAAATCTTCCCGTATTCAGAATCGAGGCGCGCAGCTCTTCATATCCTTTCCAATCCGCATCAAGGGCTGCAAGCAGAGTTTCCATAGTGCAGCGTTTTTCCTCATAGACAAACTGTCTGATAATGCACAGAGAGTCAATAAGATTTGTCGATCCCATAAAGTTTGCACACCAGCGGGCACGTTCTGCCCCGCCCTGGGTAACACTTGCAGCCCGTTCGATACAGCCCGGCATAAAAAGCGAAGTAAGAACATTGCAGTCCCGTGATCTGAGCATATTAAAACGGTTTGAATAGTCAAGGATCGTTTCAAGATCGTTGTGCAGTTCCTCTTCATAAACAGCATAAAAACTGTCAAAGTCGGGACTTTCAAGTACTTCTGCCCGACGGTCATTCAGAGTGTTGACCAGGGAACGAACGATATTAACAGTGTTGCCGCCGAGAGAAATCCCCCCTTGAAAAGCCGGTTCGTTGCAGCCGAGCATAATATAATCAAAGGCTGTTTCCCAAGGGATCCCGTTTTTAATCATAGCGGCAATACGGGGTTCATCATTAACAAGAGCAATGCGTTTGTTTTTATCTTTGCGTTCATTGTCAAGGATTTTTTCCAATACGGAGCGCGGTGTTTTGTGGTTCCAGCGCAGAGAAATCTGCGGGCGGATCAGATCGGTTTCCAAAAGAGATTCAAGGATCAGTTCTGAAAGTTCATTCCAGGCACAAGAACCGTCAATAGTATAACCTCCGATCACAAAATGTGATTCAGCCCCCCGGTCAGCATTGGCACATCCGAAACGGGTCCAACCATGGATCATAATATAAAGTTCCTGTAAAAGCTCTTTTGCGTGTTCTCTGGTAAGCGTGCCATTCGCAATACCACTCTGATAAAGCTCATAAAGATATTGGTCCGGACGGCCGATACTGTCCGGTTGGAACATAAAACAGAAATAAAGACATTGCACCGCTTCTTCAAATGTCCGTGCAGGATATTCCGGAACCTGCCTGCAATTGGATGCCATACGGAGCAATACCGCTTTCCGTGCCGGATCCTGGCAGATAGTTGCCTGCATCCTGCATTCGGTGGCATATTGCCGTGACCGGCGGGTGATCCCCCTGATCATAGCTTCCAGAGCGGCGAGGAAGTTCAAACGTGATATATCATTGTGATAATGCCTGCGGGCTTCGATGATTTCCTGCCGCAAACCTGTCAACCCGATCCGGATGACCTTACCGAAATCAGCATTGGAGTGCTGCCATTCCATGGTGCAAAGGTTTTCCTGCGGCTGATTGTAATATTTGCCGAAGGCTTCACCGATATTTTTGTGTCCGGTGCGGGTAAATAAATCGGCTTCCACGGAGCCATCAAAGTGCATCATACCGACCAATTCATTATCATCGGTAAAATAACAGGGCTGCGCTGCCATGTATTCGGTCAGACGTTTCGCTATCCGTAAAGGCTCTGCAAGTTTCAAATCAAACTCATCATATTCCACTGGGACTGTAACTGGAAAAATTTCTCTGCTGCGTGCGGCTTTTACCAAACGGTCGATACGTTCATTCATCGTGATCATCCTTTCTGCATTTTTTTGTCACTGTTTTTGTTATGATTGCAGTTTTCTGATCATAATATATACTGCCGTTTATAATTTGGGAATATCAAAAAATATATAATACATATCATTTTCTGACATATATTGGGCCATCTTTCTGTTGTTTGCGCAATTCGCTGGGGGACGCGTTTGTATAATGGTGGATAAAGCGGGAAAAGTTGAATTCGGAAGAAAATTTCAATTCAGCTGCAACTTCTTTGATACTTTTACCGGTATCATTGAGCAACCCTGTTGCCCTGACTATCAGTTCCCGGATCAGATATTGTTTAGGAGTAATATGAAATACACTGTGGAATACGCGGGAGAAATAGGCATTTGACCACCCCATGAATGTCGCCATATCCCCAATACTCAACTGACTGTCCAAGTGTTCTTTTACATATTGAAAAAGCTCGCTGAACTGCATTATTTTTTTCATGTCAACAGGCAGCTTCTCCGGCCAGAACCTCAGGGAAATTTCAGATGCAATATGTTCTGCCATAACAATCTTACGCATTTGATCCTTTTCTGCAAATGCCGCAATTATTTTCTCTTGCAAATGTTGATCTCTGAACATAAAACGTTTATGGAGCCCGGAAAAAATATCGACTCCCGGAAACAATTCGTATCGGAAATGGATGCAGCAATGTTCACAAGCCGTCGAATAACGCAAACGCATTGGCGTGTCGCATGTGGTAAAAGAAAGAGAGCCTTCTTCCAGAAACAAACGACGGTTTTCTTCCAGTAATTCACACCAGGAAAGATCCTCCGGATCCGCTCTGGAAATCAGACTTATGGAGTTGAAAGGCAGCCGCCAGTCGCGCACATATTCCGTTGATTCTGCAAAAAGATCGACTAAATGCAATCTTGGTTGGCTTGTTACTGAAGTACGTGAAAAATAACGGGATGCGGATTTCATTTTTTGCC
>JAFVTF010000094.1 GCA_017503375.1 Lentisphaeria bacterium
TACGGCATATTTCTACGACAAAATGGGGAACTCGTCAATATCTCGCTTGTAAAATGGAATCTTGGTGATATAGTAAACAAAACGTACATGGTTTTGATAATCGGTCAAAATAAAATGTGCGCAAAATTTAGGACACTGCCGTATTTGATATCTTTTGCAAAGTTGTTATTTTTGGTTTTATCGTTTATTTTACTGTTCTCGTTTTTTCTGCATCACTTTCTTTTAATTTCAAAATATTTTGTTACATTATTGTTCAAAGAGGATCTTTGTGGTATATCGGAGCCTATCTTGGATTGATGATGTTTCTACCCATTTTATCAGGAATAACATTCCGCCATTCTTCCCGGGAACTGTTATTGTTCAGTACTTTTTCTTTTGCTTTATTTTCATGTTTCACCGTCATTTATCGTCCTGTGTGGCTTTGTCTTGGAGGTGGGTATTCTATATTCTGGCTGATGATTTGTTTTATTTGGGGACAGGCTTTACAAAGTTTGGCACCAATTGTTTTACGTTGGAAATATAATACTGTTTTTCTGTTATCCGGAGCACTTATTGGAGGTATTGCACCATTTATTTTCTATAAATTGCAGTTGCCCGGATGGAATAGATTTATGAGTTACTTATCCCCCTTCTGCATTTTTGAAGCGGTTTGCCTGTTATTGTTATTTTCAAAGATCAAAATCACAGGTACTAAAAAACAAAAGATATTGAAGTTTATCAGTTCAATGTCTTTGGGAATATATTTGTTTCAGGCAAATCCTGTTGTTTGGAGAACTATTTTTACCGGAAACAATGCTGTACAAAAATCTATTGGAGAAATCTTGTGGAAATTCCCTGTGACAATTCTTACAATTTCTGTTCTGGGAATACTGGTTTATTATCTTGTAGAAAAGATTTATCAGATTCCTGTTTTCGGGTGGATCAAAGACAAGTTTTGGGCCATTATTAATGGAATAATATCCCTGATATTCAAAGAACATGTTTAATTTGATATTATTCTATGAATCTGAAACAGAAGTTTTCAATTTTTTGTCAAAAAAAGATAAAAATCCTCAAGAGACTGTTCCCGCCGCAGATGGTTCTGTTTCTGGCGATCCTGAGCATTTTCTATCCATTACGCTATACTGCTCAATGCTGGCAATTTGACAACTGTACGTTTCATGATTTTGCTCAAATCAAAACAGTTCTGTTTTCGGGTGATGTATTGAAATACTGGAGCAGTATTCTCTGTGTATGGATTGCTTTTTATGCGCTGCTCCGGCTCGTTTTCCCGCAGAAAATATCCAATATTGTTTTATCGCTGTTCATTGTTTTTGAAATTCTGCTGGGGCTTGCCAATTTTTATATGGTTGTCAATTATTCCTGTTCCATGGAAGATATGTTAGCGATCATCCGTGCAGCGGATCAACAGGAAGTCCGGGAATATTTTCTTTCCATGTTCTATCAAGGCAATCTTTTTCTGACAGGATTGTTTCTGTTGTTCCTGTTGTTCGGGATTGCTGTATTTTTCGGAATCAGCCGTCTGCGTTCCGGAAAACGCAAGCGTTATACAGTTGGCGTATTCCTGCTCTTCACCACAATTTCTCTGTGCATATACGGGTTGGATTACAAGGAAATCAAAGATCCTGCATTTCAGTTTATTACGGGGATCAATACCCCCGATCCGTTTCTGCTGAAAATTTCAAGAACGGTCAACGCTCCGAAACTTCCGGATGAGTTGAAAGATTCTTTGCGGGAAATGAAAAATCCGGTATACGGAATGGTTGTGATTGGAGAATCAGACAACCGACATCATCATTCATTATACGGATATAAAAAAGATACCGATTATTTTCTCCGGAAAACGCAGGACAATATGATTCGTTTTACGGATGTTGTAAGTGCCACAGCTTCAACCATTCATTCCATATTTTTCATGTTTACGGATGCGGTCATTCAGAAGAAATATGAATATCCGGATTATGGATTCTGCGAATATTTCCATGCAGCCGGAGCAAAAATTTCCCTGCACGATGTTCAGCGGTCCCATGGTGCCTGGTCCAGTGCTCTTGCATTGCTTTTTGCAAATGCCGATACAAAAGTGAAATATTCCGATGACGGAAAAAATCATTATGATGAAGAGATCCTTGAAAATGTGCGTACGGAATCTGAATCAAAAAAAGATAAACCTGAAATCATGGTCATTCATCTTATGGGAAGTCACTACGACCAGCGGTACCGTGTTCCGGAATCATGGTTGAAAGAACATGAAAATATCATATCCGGAATGGATATTTATGATAAAAGCATTGCTTATACCGGATACATCTTATCAGAACTCTATTCCATAATGATAAAAAAAGATAAGCCTGCCTTTCTGCTTTATATCCCCGATCACAGCGAAACTCCGGTTTCCAAACGTTCCATGACAACACCGGAAAAAGTCTATTATGAAATTCCCATGTTTCTGTGGTTCAATGAGGCTTACCGGAAAATCCATCCGGAAACAGTGCATCTTGCGGAACAGGCTGCTGAAAAAAAATTCCAGACAGATCTCACATTTCAGCTGATTGCACGGCTGATGCAAATCCCGCCGGAACTGATCGACCGGAAAAAAGATTTGCTTTCTCCGGAATATACACCGGAACCACGGCTTATCGGATGGGGAGAACTTCCCTATGATAAATTATCCGGTCACTCCCCAGGCAAACAGAAGTAATACAATCGCGGCAGCAAGTCCGGATATAAGAGAACCGATCGTTTGCAGTTTCAACCCCTGCCGGACACTCATCCCGGAAAATTTTGTAACAACCCAGAAATAGCTGTCGTTTGTATGGGAAACGATCATTGCTCCGCAGCAGACAGCACAGCAGGTCAGTGCACGCATGGTTGGAGAAGTCAATCCCAGCGGTTCCAGCAGCGGAACAACGGCACTGGCAGAAGTCAGGATCGCCAGAGTGGAAGAACCTTGCGCAATTTTCAGAATCACAGAAAATCCCAATGGTATCACAATGGCAAACGTTCCGATCGAACCGATATTTTCCGGGATCAGATATTTGAAATCAACTTTTTTCAATACCTCTCCGAATGCCCCGCCTGCACCTGTGATCATCAGAATATTTGCCGCATTCACAACAGCTTTCCCGAATAAACCATCTGTTGTCAATTCTTTCTGACACCATTTTCCAATCAGGAAGATTGCAATTATTACCCCTATAAAAAGTGCCGAAACAGGATTTCCTGTAATACTCAGGATGTGGTAAACACTTGTTGGAATCCGGTCTTTGAACACTCCGCAAATACTGACCGTTCCAATCAGAAAAAGCGGAATCACGATAGGCAGGAACGCTACTGTCCAATGATAGTAAAATGCCGGAATATTGTTTTTCTCATTTTCAGATTCTTCAACGGTAACTTCCAGTTCATCATTTTTTCCGGCAAAAGCAGCATAAAAATAACCTGTCACAGCTGCAGCCAATGCTGCCGGAGCTCCAAATAAAAGCACTTTTCCGAAATCAGCCCCCAATACAGTAAGAGCAGCAACAGGTCCGGGCATGGGCGGAATAAAACAATGAGAGGCAAACAATCCCATACTCAAAGCTGTTGCACCGACAGCCAACGGCAATTCCGCCAGTCGTCCGATCTTTTTCCATATCCCGATCAGAATGATAAATGCAGAGTCGCAGAAAATACAGGTGGAAACGATATATCCCACCAGACACATGGCAAAAGGAGCACGTTTTCTTCCGAGAAAACCAACCACCTTTTCCGCAATCACCTTCAATGCGCCCCGGTGTTCCATGAAAACGCCGATCACTGTTCCAAGAATAATAATCAATCCGATTCCTTTGATCGTCCCGCCGAAACCAGCCGATATCATAGTTATGGTTTCGATTGCACCATTTCCATTGAGAATACCGAACAGAAACGCGCCCAGGAGCAGAACAGGCAGCGGATGAATCTTCCAGAATGCCGTTAGCAGAATGATTACGGCAATCACAAAAAACAACAGTAGCAGCACCATAAAAAAATCCCTCCGTTTTCTTCATAGCTCTGTTCCCAATAAAGGTTGTTACTTGAGGAGGGGAAAAAGCCCTTTTGAGGAAAGGTCCTTTTTCCCCTCCTCAAACTCCACCCCTTTTTCCCAAACCTTTTTGCGGCATTCCGATTTTTACGATGTAAAAATCGAAATGCCATCTTAAAGTTAAAATAGCAGAAAGATTTGCCAACCTGTATGGGGAACAGCGCTTTCTTCATTAAGACAACAGAGGGACTCTTTCTGTTCTGTAATTACTCTGTGAAGAGTTTGTTGGGATTCAGGATATTCTGCGGGTCAAAAACTGTTTTGATTCCCTTCATCAGCAGTTTTTCATCGGTGCTGAGAGATTCTGCCAGATAGGGCTTTTTCGCATAGCCGATCCCGTGTTCTCCACTAACTTTTCCGCCAAGCTCATTGGCTTTGGCATAAAGATCTGCAAAGACTTCTTTCAGTTTTACTTTCCATGCAGCTTCGTCAAGAGAATCTTTCAGGACATAAATATGCAGGTTTCCATCACCGGCATGACCGAATGAACGGATTCTGACATTGTGTTTCTGCTGCAGAGCATGAGAGAACAGCACAAATTCCGCCACATGTTTTCGCGGAACGACGACATCACATTCATCCATTTCCGTGGTTGAAGCTTTGATTGCTTCCAGGAATGCCCCGCGAGCGGACCAGATGGATTCGTTCCGTTCCTGCGTGTTGGAAATGAAGACATCCAGCGCACCGCATTTCAGACAGATCTCAGCAGCCTCTTCCCATGCAAGATCGACTTCCTCTCTGCTGGCTCCGTCATAAGTCAGAAGCAGGTAGGCATCGGAGGTGTTATCCGGGAATTTCCGGGCGAGAAACTCTTCTGCCGCAAGGATCACTTCCCGTTCCATAAATTCAACTGCCGTGGGAATGGAACTTGCACGGATCACTGTCGGAACCGCTTTGATGGCAGAAGGAAGATCCGGGAACGGCACCAGCAAACTGATTTTATGTTTCGGCAGAGGCAGCAGACGCAAGATTGCTTTTGTCACAACTCCGAGAGTTCCTTCTGAACCGACGATCAAATCTTTCAGGCTGTATCCGGAACTGTTTTTCACGACTTTTCCGCCAAGATTCATGATCTCTCCATTGGCAAGAACTACTTCCAACCCGCGGACATAATCTCTTGTCACACCATATTTCACAGCACGCATTCCGCCAGCATTGGTATTGATATTTCCTCCGATCGTGGCAGTTTTTTCTCCGGGGTCAGGCGGATAAAAGAGACCCGCAGGCTCCACATATTTGCCCACATCCATGAGCAGGACACCGGGTTCCAGCGTGAGAGTCATATTCTCTTCATCCAGTTCAAGGAAATGATTCATGAGAGTCAGATCAAGCATGATTCCGCCGCAAAGAGCCACCGAACCGCCCACCAGACCTGTTCCGGAACCGCGGGGCGTTACCGGAATATGATTTGCAAAGGCATATTTCATCACGGCAGAGACTTCCTCTGTGGAGATTGCCTTCACCAGAACATCCGGTCTGCTGTGTGTTCCGGAAAGTTCATCATGAGTATAATCTTCGCCGATTTGATCTCCGGGAATCACCCGTTCCATTCCGCAGATTGCCTGCAGAGCAGCCAGATCTTCCGCTGCAAAAGTTTTATAAGAATGAGCCATGATTATGCCTCCCCTCTGGATTCTTTAATCTGACGGATCAATTCCGGAACGATCTTATAGAGATCGCCTTTGAGTCCGATGTGAGCCACATTGAAAATCGGCGCATTTTCATCGGTATTGATCGCAATGATCTTTTCTGAACTGTTCATTCCTGCAACAAATTGAATTGCCCCGGAAACACCACAGGTGATCAGGAGTTTCGGTTTCACGGTTCTGCCGCTCAACCCGATCTGACACTTGGCATCCACCCAGCCGGCTTCCACCACAGCACGGGTCGAAGCAACTTTTCCGCCGAGAAGATCAGCAAGTTCCTGAAGCATGGCAATATCTTCCGCCTTTTTGACGCCGCGCCCTGCAACAACAAGAACTTCCGCTTCTTCAATTCCTTTTTCCTGACTCTTCCACTGGGTTTTCGTGATTTCAATTCCGGATTTCAATGATTCAGCCGGAAGAATACAGCTATGAATCTTCTTCCCCGTGTGATCAGGATTCTTTTCCGGAATGGAAAATATTTTGTAACGGACGGTGGCGAACTGCGGACGGTGGCGCGGTGTGTTGATGTGCGCCATAATGTTTCCGCCGTAAGCAGGACGTATCTGGTCCAGATCGGTATTTTCTGAAATATCCAGTTTGGTACAGTCTGCGGTCAATCCGGTACGGAACCGAGCCGCAACTCTGGGGGCAAGAGAACGTCCCGCAGGAGTTCCGCCGACAAGAACGGAAGACGGATGTACTTTGTTGATAAAATCTTCCACTGCGGCGGCATATGGTTCGATCCGGAAATACTTCAATTCTTCCTGATCGTAAACGAATACTTCATCTGCACCATAATCCAGAATTGTTCCGGCATTGTCGATTCCGGAACCGATCATCAGACAATACACGGGATAATTCACTTTTGCGGCAAGTTCCTTTGCCTTGCCCAGAAGTTCAAATGTCACCGGATGGATTTCACCCTCTTCGATTTCCGCAACAACTGCAATCCCTTTCCACTGAGACTTGTCGATTCCCGGCAGAGAATCTTCCACAAATTCAAACACGCCGTTGCCCTTTTTAATGCAAAGACGGCACATTTTACAGGCAGCACTGATGGAAAGTTTTCCATCGGAAAACTCAATTGCTCCAAAGGGACACAAAGCCGTAAGTTCCTGCTGTTTTCCGGCAGCTCTCTCCTGATGTATTTCAATATGCGGCATCGTATCACCTCAACTGCTGAAGATATTTGTTGTCATTCAGAAAATGGAACAGACGGACAGAAAGTTCATCTGCATCACCGTTCCACATTTCTCTGGTGTTGGAATGTTCCGGGGGGAAAATCCGTTTCACCTGTGTGGGAGAACCATTCAAACCGTAATGAGCCGGGTCTTTATCAGCAAGATCATCAAGGGTCAGCACTTTGATTTCACGGTCCGCCGTGGCAAGTTTCAACTTATAGGAAGGCAGTCTGGGTTCAAAAATTCCTTTTTCCACGGTAATCAGACAGGGGAACTTGACTTCTGCTGTATGAATATGCAGAGGCAGGTCAAGGTCCACAGTAATACGGTCTGATTCGATTCCGTGAATCTTGCAAACGCTGGTCACATGAGGAATATTCAGGAACTCTGCCAGTTCAGCTCCGACTTGAGCGGTATCTCCGTCAGTTGTCTGCTTTCCGCAAATGATAAGATCAAAATCTCCTGCGGCACGGAGTCCCTGGGAAAGCGTGTAGGATGTTGCAAGCACATCCGCTCCGCCGAACCGTCTGTCTGACAGCAGGAATCCATGGTCAACGCCCATCATAAAAGCCTCTCTGATCACAGCCTTTGCCTGAGGCGGTCCCATTGTTATAACAGTTAATTCCGCGCCATACTGCTGTTTGAATCTCAATGCAGTTTCCAGCGCATAAAGATCGTATGGATTCATCTTGGATTCCACACCATCCCGCTTCAGGACACCCGTCACAGGATCGATTTCGACCTGAGCCGTTCCGGGTACCTGTTTGATACAGATTGCAATTTTCATAAAAAAATAACCTCTCTTCCTTCCTCTTCTTTGTCTTTAATATAACACTCTCAACCTGCATTACAAATCTTTCATGCAGGAAATAAGAAAAAAATGACAGAGAGAGGCAATTTCAAAAGTCTTCAAAAATGTCTGAAAATTCTTGCAGAGATCTGAAAATGGAGCGTTTTCGGTGGTTACTCTTTGAGTAGCCACACTCAAACTTCCATTTCCATCTCATCAGCAATCTCTTTTCAGCCAAATTTTGCCGGACTTTTGAAATTACCTCAGAGAGAAAACAGAATTTTGTATTTTATCCGTCTCCTCTCACTCTTTTTTTGAAAATACGTATTGAAAAATGAAAAAATGCTGTTATGTTAAATCACCACAAGCAAAAAGGATTCTTTGAAGATGAATAAACAGCAAAATACAATATCACAATACGATTTGATCTATGAGAGTCCCGCCCGGAGCTGGCTTGACGGAGTCTCCATCGGAAACGGAACGATGTGTGCCATTTCCTACGATGCTGAAGGTGCTTTCCCGGAATGGCTTGTCAATCATCACTCGCTCTGGAATGAAACCTGCGCTGGTTTCAAACGGCATCCGATGAGTCATATCCGGAAAATTGCCGCCGGTGAACTTCCTTTTGCCAAAGAGATGACAAAAGAAAATCCGGCTGGAGAACGAATCGTTCCGATTCCTGTTTACGGTGCTCAGCTGCGGTTGGAATCCGGACATTCCGCAACGTTGGCTCCGCCTCATAAAATCACCAGACATCTGCATCTTTATGACGGAATTCTTGAAACAAAACTGACCCGTCATCTCTCCCACCCGGCAATCAACAGTTTCGTGATTCCGGAAAAAGATGTTATGGTCGTTCAGGTCCGCAATGTTTCCTGTATGACAGCTTATGCTCAGCGGATCAGATTGTTCCGGGAAGCTCAGCCGGAATTTGAAACTCCTCAATTTTATCAGGAAGCTGATGCCGTTGCATTTCATCTGAAAATCGGAACAATGAAATTCTCTGCAGGAATTCTGGTAAAAAGCCGTCCGGATCAGCCGGTTGCGTTCCGGGAACTCTTTCCGGAATATGTGAACTCAGTGAAAGCTCCGGCAGATCAGAAAATCACAGCAGTCGGTCAGGAAGGCGACAGCATGGTGATTCATGCGTTCGGGAACTACGATATTTTCATGAGTATCAGCCCTTCAGAATCGCCGGAAGAGCTGATTGCTTCTCTGCGGAAAACAGCAGAAGCAGGCAGCGAAGTTTTGCAGAAATCAACCGCAGATCACTGGCATAAATTCTGGGAAGGCAACAAAGTGAAATTATCAGATACCGGACTGGAACAGCTCTGGTATCTGAGCAATTACCATTTAAAAATCGCAGAAGGCGGCACTCCCGCCTGGGGCTTGTGCGGACCGTGGTTCGGCAGGACCTGCAATCCGACACAGCGGCTCCCGTGGTTCGGCTATTTCACCAATAATTATAATGCTCAGGCTCCCGTGATGCCGCTCCCGGTCATCAACCATCCGGAACTTGCGGAAGGAACGTTCCGCATGATTCACAATCAATTGGAAAACGCCAGGGAAAATGCAAAATTATTTGAAATGCCGGGAGCCTATTATCCCCTCAGCTGCGGTCCCGACGGAAAAGAGTGTTCTCACGGTGCTTACCGTTTCTGTATGATGAGCGGCCCCTACTGGAGTACGCTCATCTACCGTCACTTCCGCTATACGAAGGACCTTGATTTTCTGAAAAAATATGGTTACGATGTGATCCGGGAATCCTGCCAATTCTTTGCGGCATATCTCGATTGGAATGAGTCAGAGCAGCTTTATCATCTCCGCTGCAGTCAGAATTCGGAATTGTTCTATCTTCATCTTCCGGATCCGCTCGACACGCTGGCGCTGCTGAAAAGTGCAATGAAAGCTGCTGTTGAATGTTCCGAACTGCTCAATTGCGATGAAGATGGACGGAAAAAATGGCAGCATATTCTGGACCATTTCCCGAAATATCCGACAACGCCCGCCGGGTTCTCCCCACTGGATGGTCTGCCGCAGAATCATATCAACCATTCCCGTACACTTACACCGGTTTTTCCGTCTGATGAACTGGATCCGGAATTTCCCGGCGGACAGCTGGAAGATGCAAAAAGAGAATTCTTCAATCCCGCCTGGAAAGGGTTCATGTATTCTTACAGCTGCAACGATGGATTCACGGAAGGATGGACAGGAAAAGTATATCACCGCGGACTTCCCGCATGCCGCTTGGGAGAAAAAGAAGTCGCATGGAAATATCTTTGCGATCTGATCACCGGATGTGTCAAACCAAACGGCTTGATCGCTCACAATATGGCTCAGCTGGCAGATACATCTCTCAGTGAAAAAAATATTGAAAACGCTCCGGAGATGCTGCTGGAACACGGCTATGGAACAGATCCTATCTCCATTGCTGAAATTTCCTGCGGAATCAGTGAAGAAGATACAACCGAAGACCCGGAATGTAAAGAAAAGATGTATCCGGTCATTGAAGGTCCGGCAATTTATCTGCTGCTGGTGGGAGAAATGCTGCTGCAAAGCTATCATGGATTGATCCGTCTCTTCCCGGCTTTTCCGGATGACCGGGATGCTTCATTTGAAAATCTCCGGGCAGAAGGTCCGCTGCTGGTCTCTGCCGTAAAAAAGAACGGCATTGTCCGCTTTGTAAAAATCAAGGCTCTTCTGACACAGAGCTTCAAATTGCTGAATCCGTGGGAAAACAGAAAAACCGTCTATCTCAACGGCAAACCGGTTGTTCTGGAACATCATCACAGTTTCACGCTGAAAGAGGGGGAAGAACTTGTTCTGACTCCGGAACCGGAATTTCATGAAACGGAATCAGAAACGATCGAAGAAGCAAAAGCCAGATTGCTTATGCCGGACGGATGCCGCGGAGCATTTATCGGAAAACCCGCCCCTGCAGAATATTATGCAGGATTGGAACAAATCCGTACAAAAAGAATGTAATCCTCATAAATAATAACAAACCTTTAAGGAGAAAAAAAATGAATTTCAGAAAAACAGCAATGTTTCTGGGTTGTGCAGTGCTGATGGGGACAGCAGCACTTTCCGCACAGATCAAAGTCAAAAACGGTGACAAAATCGCCTTTCTTGGTGATTCCATCACTCAGCAGGGACACAATTATCCTGCAGGATATGTGAATATGGTCATGATCGGTTTGAAAGCTAACGGGGTCAATGCTCAAATGGTAAAAGCCGGAATCAGCGGACACAAATCAAACAATATGCTTGAACGTTTGAACAGAGATGTGATCAACAAGAAACCGCAGATCATGACCCTCAGCTGCGGCGTGAACGATGTCTGGCACGGTGCCAGAGGTGTGAAACTGGAAGACTACAAGAAAAATATCCGCCAGATCGTGGATAAAGCTCTTGCTGCCAATATTCAGGTTTATATCATGACCTCAACCATGGTCACAGAAAATCCGAAGCATAAAAATAACCTGAAACTGGATGAATACAACAAGTTTCTCAAAGAGCTTGCAGCGGAAAAGAAACTTCCGCTGGTTGATCTCAATGCTGCAATGAAGAAAGTTCTCGCTGATACCCAAAAAGCATATCCGGGCGTCAAAACCAATTTCCTTACAGTTGACGGTGTTCACATGGGACCGCTCGGCAACATGATGATGGCTGGAACCATTCTGAAATCATTCGGATTTTCCGATGTTGAAATGAAAAAAGCTCTGACGGAATGGTTGAAGCTCAACTGGACCGTCCGCGGAATGGGTACTTTCACTGTCAAAGAATATTTCACCATTGAGACAAAGCTCTGGACACAGAAGAAAACCATGTCCAGCTATGTCAATGAAAAACTCCGGGAACTCCTGAGGTAATTTCAAAAGTCCGGCAAAATTTGACTGAAAAGAAATTGCTGACGAGCTGGAAATGGTAGTTTGAGCGTGGCTACTCAAAGAGTAACCACCGAAAACGCTCCGTTTTCAGATCACGGCAAGAATTTTCAGACATTTTTGAAGACTTTTGAAATTGCCTCTGCAGAAATAACTCAATCACACTCCGGGAAAATTTTCCGGAATGTTTCGCAGAGGGTACGGATCGAAACCATATCCCTGCCGAGAATCACCTCGCTCTGAATTGATTTCAGGCGGGGTGCTTTTCTTAACAGACCTGCAATATGCTGCCAATCCACATTCCCGTTGCCCGGACATTTGTGCTGGTCGGAACTGCCGTCATTGTCATGAAGATGGCAATTCACAATGTGAGGCAGCATTTTTTCTGCGATTTTGTCATCCCAGACAGGATCTTTTCCATAGAATCCCTGCCAAACCCTGCCGTGAACGCCATTATCTTCATGAAGATACCCTTTTGCACAAAGATTTGCATGTCCGGCATCGTAACAGAAGCCTAGCGCATCTGTCGGAAAATGTTCCTTGATTCCAAGCAGGACTTCCGGCGTATTGGTCGGGAACCAGATATTTTCAATACAGACAGTAATTCCCAGCCGTTCAGCGGTGGGAAGAATCTGGGATAAAGCATCTTCAATCCGTTCGATATTCTGTTCCAAAGACTGATATTTTTCTTCAAATCTCACATTGTTTCCAACATGAACGGTGATGGTATCAACCCCCATATATGCGAGGATTTCCAGAGTCATATTCAGTCTGAGGACAGCAATTCTCCGGTCTTGGGGAAGCGGTGTACACAAATCCAATCTGGGGCCGAACATGGCATGAGCATCGACGAAATCCAGTCCGGCATTCCCCATTTCTTCTTTCATGGTATCAGCAAAGGAATAGGATTGAAAAATCCGTGATATCATATAATCTGTCAAAACGAGGTGTTTTGCACCATTGACCGCAAATTCCTTCAGAACATAAGGAATAGAATTGTCGCTCTGAGCTGAAAAATCAAACAGATATGTCAAAGGGATCATGATACAGTTCCTTTCTTTTGCAAACTACCATGATTGTAAAAAAATATCAGGCAATACTTGATTAATATAACATTACTTGCGTTAAATTCAAGTGATTTATATTCAAAAAAAAGCTTTTCCAAGTAAACAAAAAAATATCATAAGACTTGAAATAAAAGCAAAGAGTGATATATTATGAAAATTTTTTTATAAATTTTTTACAAACACAAGAGGTAATAAAAATGGCAGCAGAAATTGCGTTGCTTGTGTTGCAGATCGGAGTGATTCTGTTTGCAGCCCGTATTTTTGGAAAAATTGCAAAAAAATTGCGGATCCCATCCGTTTTGGGAGAATTGGTCGCCGGTATCATTATCGGACCTTATGTCCTTGGTAAAATCGGAATTGGAATTCACGGTTTTGAAAATGGGTTATTCCCGTTGGTAGAAGGAGCTTTTCCGGTATCCCTTCCGCTGTATTCCATCGCAACGATCGGTTCCATCATTCTGCTTTTCATGTCAGGTCTGGAAACAGATTTGAATCAGTTCTTCCGTTATTCCATTGCAGGAACACTGGTTGGACTTGGCGGAGCTGTAGTTTCCTTCCTCTTTGGAGACTGGCTGGGAATGTGGATGCTGAAAACCGGATTCATGGATGCCCGCTGTCTGTTTCTCGGGATTCTCTGTACAGCCACCTCTGTGGGAATCACAGCCCGAATTCTTTCCGAAAAGAAATCTATTGACTCACCGGAAGGCACAACCATTCTTGCCGCTGCGGTGATCGACGATGTGCTGGGAATTATTGCACTTGCAATTGTGATGGGTATCGTGGGTGCCTCCGGAATTCAGGGAGGTTCTGTTGACTGGGGTCACATCGGCGGAATTGCAGTGAAGAGTTTCGGTATCTGGCTTGGTATCACAGCAATCGGTCTTGCATTGGCTCATAATATTGCAAAAGTTCTGAAATGGTTCCCGCCGTCCGGAACATTTTCCATTCTGGCATTTGGATTGGCATTGATCCTTGCAGGTTTGTTTGAACAGGCAGGTCTCGCAATGATCGTCGGAGCTTATGTCATGGGGCTTTCCCTCTCCAAGACTGATATTGCTTTCTCCATCCAGAGAAATCTGGAAGGAATTTACAACCTCTTTGTTCCGATTTTCTTCGTTGTTATGGGTATGCTGGTTGATATCCGTGTATTCCAGGAACCGACGGTTCTCAAGTTCGGTTTGCTTTATTCTGTTTTTGCAATTCTGGCGAAGATCATCGGGTGTGCATTCCCCGCGTTTTTCATGAACTTCAATTTCCTCGGCGCCATCCGTATCGGTATGGGAATGATTCCCCGCGGAGAAGTGGCTTTGATCATTGCGGGAATCGGTTCTACAACAACAATGATTCTCAATGGCAAAAAAGTTCCGATTATTGATTCTGAACTGTTCGGGATTGCGATTATTATGACTCTTATCACAACCATCGCAGCACCACCTCTTCTCGCTGCAGTTCTTTCCATTAAGAAGAAAGGGGTCCGGAAAGAAGTTATCGACAAAAAATCAGTCCATATCATCTACGATCTTCCCTCCGAAATCGTCAAGGATATCGTCAAAGATGTCATGCAGGAAAATTTCCGTCATGAAGGTTTCCGCAACGAGCCGCTGGGACGTGAAGGCGGAGTTTCCCGGTTCCGCAAGGAAGCAACAACCTTTACCCTCACAGTGGAAAACAACCGCTTTGATTTTGAATCCGGAGCAAAAGAAGCCATGATGATCCGTGCTGTCATGTACGAAACTTTTGTGGAAATCCAGAAGATCATCGGAGATCTGAAAGAGTTTGCTCTGCCCAAACAGAATGAATTTGCCGCGGAAGGAAATGAAGCTGAAAAAATCGGCAAGGCTCCTGCTAAAGTCAATCGTGTTATTCCGGAAAACGGAATCATCATGGACCTTCAGGCTCAGACTCATGAAGAAGCAATTCTCGAACTGGTCGAAAAACTGGGAACAGCCAATGCGGTAAAAGATGTTGCGCTGTGCAGAGAAGATGTCCTCAAACGGGAACGCATCGTTTCCACCTGTATGCCCGGCGGAATCGCTCTGCCCCATGCAAAAACTGATGGAGCAGAAAGACTGATCGCAGCTGTCGGTATCTCCAGAAAAGGATGTCCGTCAACCAGCAATCCGCAGGAAAAAACTCATATCTTTGTTTTGAGTCTCTGTCCGAAATCTTCCGCTCAGCCCTATCTGCAGTTCGTGGCGCATGTGGCAAAAATCCTTGCACGGAAAGAAAATATGGAAGCGATCCTCAATGCAAAAACTGCGGAACAGCTCCGTGAAATCTTCATGGAAAATTACAGCAAGTAATCCATAACCGGAATCCCGGGAAAAGGATCAGAGAGTACTCTTCTTTTTTCCGGGAATTTTTATATCTTTTCCGACAACGACCAGTGTCACGGAAAGGAGAATCACAGCCACTCCGAAAATCTGCTTGACTGTCAGCGTTTCTCCAAAAACAAGTACTCCGAAAAATATTGCTGTCAATGGCTCAATCGCCGTCAGAATGGATGTCTTTGTCGGCCCGATAAAACGCAGTGCAAGTGCCATAAACAGAATGGAAAGCATTGCCGGAAACAAAGCCAATCCGAACATACATCCCCAGCCGATCAGATCATGGGGCAGCTGAATTCCGCTGCCGCCTTTGAGCATGAAAAGAAATACCGGCAGTCCAAGAAGCATTTGATAAAAGGTCAATGCTTCCGAAGATAGTTTCTGCAGAGGGGAATATTTCAAGCCGATAATGTAACCGGAATAGGTAAGAGCCGAAAGCAGAACCAAACCAAGACCTTTCAGTGTAACTGAGCCATTCCCTTCATAGAGCAGTCCGATTCCTCCCAGCGAACAGAATAACGCAATCCACGCAATCAAGCCAAGACGTTCTTTAAAGAAAATGAACATAATCAATGCAACGATTGCCGGATACACAAACATCACAGAAGTTGCCAATCCGGCATCCATCCACCGCAGACCGTGAAAAAAGAACAGGCTGGCAAGCGCAAACAATGAACCGAAAAGAAATGCATGGAATACCTGTTTCCCGGAAATACGGAATGTTTTTTTCATTGCCAGCATATAAAGTGCAAGCAGAACTGCTCCCAATGAAAAACGGTAAAACAGCACGGACGGTGTTGAAATTCCCCGCTCATACAGAGGCAGGGCAAACAAAGGATTGGTCCCGAATGTAAAACCGGATATCAATGCACAGAGATATCCTTTGGCGTTATTGCTCCACATAAAAAAATCTTTCTTCATTAAGCGTTTCCTATTTACGGTAATATATCATTCCTCCCGCATTTTTACAAATTTTTCAATTCAAATGAAGTTTTTCATAAAATATTACGTTTTATTTTTCTCAGAAACTTGAAATATCAGATGAAAGTATTAAAGTAATCCTGTCTGAAAATTTTACAGAAAAAAGCGGAGATTAAACCATGAAAATTATAAAAGTATGCATTGCTGTTCAAATTATTCTGATTATCGGATTCTGCGGAATGAGTGCTGTGCTGATCAGGAAAGCTCATGAAGCCTCCAACAGTAAAAACATAAAAGCGGTCATTGAATTTACAGAAAATTCTGCGACGGCATTGAGTGCAGTCTGTGAACATCTTGAAACAGCGGACAAGGTCATTCCGCAAATCAAAGAACAATCTGACAGTGTTATAGAGGTTCTAAAAAAAATGCAGTCTTTTCACATAAATATTCCTTTCAGGAAAAAACCTCTCAGACCATTTTACAGAGATGAAACTATTCAGAGAAGCATCAACACGTTCCATCACACATCTAAAATTCTTGAGGAATACAACACGAAAACCTCTCCGGCTCTTCAGGCAAGTTTGAAAAATGCCATAATGAGTTTGCAGGAAACCAATAAAATCTTAAAGGAAAACAGAACAGATTATATTCCGTATCTGGCAGGTTTTATTTTCTGTGTCATCGCAATTTTGGTATCCAACGTATTGATCATCATTATGATGAATATAAAAATCAAAGATCTGGAAGGAGTTAAATAAAAAAACTCTCAAAACTGCAGAATTTCTGTTCCGGATAAATGAGAGAGTCTTTTACTCTGACAAGGGCACTTTATTTTCTGCAGGTCATTGAACAGGAATCATAAGAAACTTGTCTTTTCCGTTTGTAACTCCCGGAAAATGTGCTAAATTACAAACCTGTAAAGTTTATGTTAAGGAGAGAGATATGAACGAACTGAAAGAAACACTGAAAAAGAATTTTCTTCATCATTTGACCCATACGCTGGCTAAAAGAGTGGAAAAAGCTTCCAATTTTGACCGGTATCAGGCATTGGCACTGACCATCCGGGATCTCATGGTGGAACGCTGGCTGGAAACAAAAAATGCCTTTGACAGCCAGATGCCGAAACATGTCAATTATATTTCCCTTGAATTTCTCATGGGCAGAACCATCGGGAACGCAATGATCAATCTGGGGGTTCTCGATGTGGCAGATCAGGCAATGAAAGAACTGGGATACGATATCAATCTACTGCGCGATGAAGAAGTCGATGCAGGGCTTGGAAACGGCGGTCTCGGAAGACTTGCCGCCTGTTTTCTGGACTCCATGGCAACGCTGAATATTCCGAATTACGGTTACGGAATCCGCTATGATTTCGGGATTTTCAAACAGCAGATCATTGATGATTGTCAGGTGGAGGAACCGGACAACTGGCTTTCCAGAGGAAATCCGTGGGAAATCCGCCGTCCGGAAAAAGCCAGAATCATCCGGTTCGGTGGACGCACGATTCCGTATATCAACGGAAAAGATGAGAATAAAGACCGGAAACAGGTCGTTGATGCTCAGGAAGTTCTTGCCATGCCTTATGACACTCCGATTCCGGGATACCGCAACAACATGGTCAACACTCTGCGGCTCTGGTCTGCTGAGGCAATTTCCGGTTTCAACCTTTCCAAGTTCAACGACGGAGATTACATCAACGCGAATCTGGAAGCCTCTCTTTCCGAAAACATCACACGGGTTCTTTATCCGAATGACAACAATCATGAAGGGAAAGAACTGCGTTTGAAACAGCAGTATTTCCTTGTTTCCGCCACCTTGCAGGATATCATTGCCAGACTCAAAACAAACGGGAAAAACGTCCGTGAGCTGCCTCAGTACAATGTGATTCAGCTGAATGATACCCACCCGGCACTGGCAATTCCGGAACTGATGCGGATTCTCGTTGATGAAGAAGGTCTGCGCTGGGAAGAAGCCTGGGATATTACGGAGAAGACATTCAATTATACGAACCACACTCTTATGAGTGAGGCTCTGGAAACCTGGCCTGTCTCCATTATGGAAAAACTCCTGCCCCGTCAGCTGGAAATCATTTATGAAATCAACTTCCGTTTCCTGCGCGGCGTAACCACCCGTTATGTCGGTGACAATGACCGTCTGACCCGGATGTCCATTATTGCGGAACATCCTTGCAAAATGGTGCGGATGGCATATATGTGTGTGGTTGCAAGCGGCCACGTAAATGGTGTCGCTGCGCTTCATACAGAGCTGCTCAAAAACGGATTGTTCCGTGATTTCAATGACTATTTCCCGGGGAAATTTGTCAACGTGACGAATGGAATCACCCCGCGCCGCTGGCTGAAAAAAGCCAACCGTCCATTGGCGGCATTGCTTGACAGAACCATCGGCAAAGGATGGCCCAATCATCTGGATGAACTGAAATCCTTTGAACAGTTTGCAGCGGACAGTGCGATCCAGCAGGAAGTTGCGGCGGTCAAACGGCAGAACAAAGAGGTATTGGCCGGAGTGATCAAAGATCTCTGCGGAGTGACAGTCTGCCCGGATGCGATGTTCGATGTTCAGGTAAAACGTCTGCATGAATATAAACGCCAGTTCCTGAACATTCTTCATGCGATCGCACTGTATCTTCAGATCAAAGATAACCCCAACGGAAATTTTGTTCCCAGAGTGGTTCTCTTCGGAGCAAAATCCGCACCGGGTTATTACATGGCAAAACTCATTATCCGTCTGATCAATGCAGTCGGAGATGTCATCAACAACGACCCAGTTGTCGGAGATAAACTGAAGGTTCTGTTTCTGCCCAACTACCGGGTTTCCCTGGCGGAAAAAATCATTCCTGCAGCGGACCTTTCTGAACAGATTTCTCTTGCCGGAACAGAGGCATCCGGTACAAGCAACATGAAATTTGCATTGAACGGAGCCTTGACAATCGGGACACTTGACGGTGCCAACGTGGAAATCTGTGAACAGGTCGGCAGAGAAAATATCTTCATTTTCGGTCTGACAGTCCGTGAAGTTGCAGAACTCCGTGCAAGCGGTTACAATCCGGCAGACTTCATCAACCGCAATTCCTATCTGCAGCGGGCTTTGGAATTGATCCGGAATGATTTCTTCTCGACAGCACACCGCGGTGTTTTTGAACCGCTGCTGAACAGTCTCGGATGCGATTATTACATGGTTGCCGCTGACTTTGAATCTTACATGAAAACGCAGGCAGAAGTGGCTGATCTCTTCACCCGCCCCGGAGAATGGCATGAAAAATGCATCCGGAACATCGCCAATATGGGAACGTTCTCCAGTGACCGTTCCATTCAGGATTACTGCGATAAGATCTGGCATGTCTCTCCCTGCCCCGTTAAAGTTCCGGAAAATCTCCCCGGATTCACCTATATTCCCGGAAAGGTAAATCTTATATGAAAAAACGCCTTGTGATATATTTAAGCGGACCTATCATGGATGAGTCCGCCGGTATGGCAAGAGAATGGAGAGAGGCAGCCAAAGAGCTTCTCTCTCCCAAATTCCGTATTCTGGACCCCATGCGCCGTAAATTTGTGGACCGTCAGGTGGACAGTGCCAATGAGATCGTGGAATTCGATCTTCAGGATGTCCGCGAGGCAGATATCATTCTTGTGAACTACAATAAAGCCTCCATCGGAACTGCCATGGAAGTATTTTATGCGGCTCATGATCTGGGAAAATTCGTAGTGAGTTTCTCTCCCTTCAGCTTTGAGGATTGCAGCCCGTGGATGGTCAAACATTCCACAAAAATCCTCGGTTCTCTGGAAGATGCCTGCGCTTACATTCAGGAACATTTCGGTACAATTCCGGATCCGGACGAAGAATAAAACAACCTCCCATATTCAACAATTCACTGGGGTAAAAAATGGTTCCCATTACTTACTGCTTTGATTTCAGTCTGAACGAAAGTCTCAGACCTTACATGATGGATGAATTATCCCTGAACGGAATCAAAAACATCGTTCTGACAAATTTCTTCATTGGAAAAATCCTTTCATCCACCGGATATATTGATGCATTGAAAAGAGAAACAGCAAATACCGGATTGAAGTTCGTGGATGCTCATGCCGTTTTCGGTCAAAATAATGATCTCATCACTCCGGATAAGGCAAAGCGGAAACTGATGATCCAGCGGGAACTCCTGACACTGGAAATCTGTGCTGAAACGGGCGTTGATACCATCACAAAACACCTGGGATTTGAAGTGAATTATGAACCGCATCTCTGGTCAATCGACCAGAATGTGGAACGGATCGAAGATGCGTTATCCCAGCTCCTTCCCACTGCGAAAAAACTGGGAATCACAATCTGCCTTGAAAATATCTGGACGTCCATCACCACACCGGAAGTTCTGATGCGGATCAAAAAAGATTTTCCGACAAATGCGCTTGGAATCTGTTTCGATTCCGGACACGCAAACCTGTGTGAAAAGGGATATCTGCATGAGGGAAACAACAGCTCTCACCGGATCGTCTGGAAAAAACTTTTTGATAAAGAACCGGATTGGGACAATCAGATTTGTGAAAAAATGCTCCCGGAAATCGTTACCTGCCATTTGCATGATAATGATGGAGGAAAAGACCAGCATCGTCTGCCGGGGGATGGAAACATTGACTGGGAACGTATTTCCGGACTCCTGAAAAAAGCACCGAAACTCAAATATATTCAGAGTGAAGTCAGTGTGGTCACCAATAACGTTTCTCTGAAAGACCTGCGGGAAACCTTTGAAAAGATGTTCCCGGAAAGTAAATAAAAATGCTCTGTTCCCAATAAAGGTTGTTCCTTGAGGAGGGGAAAAAGCCCTTTTGAGGAAAGGTCCTTTTTCCCCTCCTCAAACTCCACCCCTTTTTTCCAAACCTTTTTGCGGCATTCCGATTTTTGCGCCGCAAAAATCAAAATGCCATCATA
>JAFVTF010000095.1 GCA_017503375.1 Lentisphaeria bacterium
CAATAAAGGTTGTTCCTTGAGGAGGGGAAAAAGCCCTTTTGAGGAAAGGTCCTTTTTCCCCTCCTCAAACTCCACCCCTTTTTTCCAAACCTTTTTGCGGCATTCCGATTTTTGCGCCGCAAAAATCAAAATGCCATCATAGAGTTAAAATAGTAGAATGATTTACCAACCTGTATGGGAAACAAAGCTGAAAATTATTATTGTTCTGACTTGATTTTCCGGTTTGAGGAATTATAGTAAAAAGTTCTTTATTAAAATTCCAGACAAAACAGGATTGAGCTATGAAAAAATTAAAAATTGCCATCGTTGGCACAGGTTCCAGAGGAACCTTCTGTTTCGGTCAGCTTTTCAAAAAAAGAGAGGATGCTGAAATCGTTGCGTTCTGTGATGTAAACCCCGTCCGTGCAAAAGCAGCGGCTGAAACACTCGGCATTTCTCCCAACATCTATCAGACCATGGAAGATATGGCTGAAAAGGAAACTCTCGATGGTGTTATCATCACAACACCCGACTGCACCCACCACAAAATCGCCATGAAGGCCCTCAATTACGGCTGGAATGTTCTCGTTGACAAACCTCTGGCAACCAATGTCAAAGACGGAAAAGAAGTTATCGAAACGGCGAAAAAATCCGGTTTGACTATTATGATTGGATTCAATCTGCGTCACCACGGCGTGCTGAAACGGCTGAAAGAAATCATTGACGAAGGAACTCTCGGTAAAATCTTCATCGCTGAAAACAGGGAATTTTACGACGGCGGACGTACTTACATGTCCCGCTGGAACCGCCTTTATTCCGTCACAGGCGGGCTCTGGATCCACAAAGGTAGTCATGACTTCGATGTGTTCAACTGGCTTCTGGATTTCCCGAAACCGGTAAGAGTCTCCTCGTTCGCAGCGGTCAACGTGCTTACCCCGGAAAATCTTCCCTTTGAAAAAGAAGCCGGACACGAACCCGGACCTTCCTGTAACGATTGTTATTACAAAGAAAAATGCAAAGATAAATTCCTGCTGGAAGATTCCGATCAGCCCATGTGGGGAAAAGATGCTGCTGCAGCTGACGGGTATCTGAAAAATCAGTGCATGTATCTCTCTGACAAAGATACTCACGATAACGGAATTGCAATCGTAGAATACGAAGGCGGTATCAAAGTCAGCCATTTTGAATGTTTCATCGGAGCCCGCAGCGACAGAACCTATACAGTTGTCGGGGACAAGGCAATTGCAGATGTGAGTCTGCATCACCGCACGATCACCGTTACGAAACGCTGGACCGGAGAAGCAATCACTTATACACTTCCGGAAGAAACCGGCGGACACGGCGGGGCTGATCCCTCTCTGGTAGATGCTTTCTGCAAAGTTCTTCGCAAAGAAATGGAACCGAACTCCACCATCGAACACGGTTTGCTTGCGACCGCCATCGGACAGGCTGCGGAAATCTCACGCAGAGAACACCGTATGGTGGAAATCGAAGAATTATTCCGCTGAGAAATTCAATTTCTGCTTGAATTTTCAGAAAAAAAGATGTACTGTACTCCAAATCACCTTAGGAGTACAGTACATGAACAGCAATCTTGATGATTTTATGAATCCGCCCAGAGGAACAACTTTCTCTGTCAGCGGAGAAAATGTTTTCGGTAAAAAAGGCTGCGGAGCCATGGATATCCCCGGGAATCCGGCAGTGGATGATGTCGGGGAAATCGGACAATCTCAGCAGCTGGAAGAGCCGCATCCGTCCCGCGAATTGGGACAGGGATACAAAGTCCGTCCGTGGATTTATCTGGAACCCCACAAAGAAACTGCAATTTTTGACCGGGAAGGCAGCGGAGTCATCCGTCATTTCTGGATCACATTCTATGAAAAATATCTCCGTCAGATCATTATCCGGATGTACTGGGATCATGAAACCACCCCCAGTGTGGAAGTTCCGCTGGGAGACCTTTTCTGCAATGCGCCCGGCTATTACGGGGAAATCCAGTCTCTGGCAGTCTGTATCAATCCCGCAAAAGCAATGAATCTTTATCTGCCCATGCCCTACCGGAAACATGGAAGAATCACGCTGGAACTTCTGAATGAAACACAAGCAGATCATATTTATTACACCATCAACGGAACGGATGAGCCTGTTCCGGAAGATGCGCTTTATTTTCACGCATCATTCCGCAGAACAAACCCGCTGAAATACGGGGAAGATTTTGTTATTGCTGATGGAATCCGCGGAAAAGGACGTTTTGCAGGATGCTATCTGACCTGGCAGCAGAACAACAAATGCTGGTGGGGCGAAGGGGAAGTCAAAATGTTTATTGACGGAGACAAAGAATTCCCGACGATTTGCGGTACCGGAACAGAAGATTATTTCTGCGGTGCGTGGTGTTTTGCCGACCGGACATTCTCTTCTCCCTATTCCGGTTATCATTGCGGAGGAGCCTCCATTGTTGGACAGAGACATGCGCTTTACCGGTTCCATATCACAGATCCGGTCTGGTTCCAATCCGATTTCAAAGCAACAGTTCAGGCATTGGGCTGGCGTTCAGAAAAAAGATTTCTCCCGCTGCAGGATGATCTTTCCTGCGTAGCGTACTGGTATCAGACAGAACCTCATGCACCGCTGCCGTCCCTGCCCGACAGAAATGGACTGGAAGTCATTTAACTGCATTTGAGCTTTTTACATCCGCCGGAGATTCGAGGGAGAGCTCCCCGTATGATGGCGGATGACTTTTGTAAAATAATTATGACAGGAATATCCGCACTGTTCCGCAATTTCCTGAATGGGGGTGTCGGTTTCCGTAATCAAATCCATTGCTTTCTTCAGACGGCAGTTGGAAAGATACTGGACGATCGTCATTTTCTGACTTGCGGAAAACGCTCTGCTGAGAATGGAACGGTTCACCTGCAGCAGCGAAGCGATTTTCTCCACATTCAAATCCGGGTTCTGAAAGTTTTCCTCAATTACCTGTTTTGTCTGTTCCACAAGATCGGAGGATTCGGATTTCCCCGGAGTTGAAGCTTTCAGAAGTATTTCAAAAGCAGTTTTCAGATTATCCAGCTGGGCATCCAGACTCTGAACTTCGATATTGAGCCGGACTCTGCTGAAAAGATGATGAGGACATTCGCTGCTTGTGTTGATTCCCGGTTTCAGGTTCAAGCCTTCAAACAACACTCTTGCATCGGGTCCATCCAGCGTGATCCAGCGGTAATGAAAAACCTTTCCGTAACAGCTGATCCGGTGTATAGAATCCGGAGGATAATACCAGACTTGTCCCGGACGGAGCAGGTAACGTTTTCCATCGAGCCAGAAACTTCCGACACCTTCCACACACCAGAAGATTTCGGGAAAGTCCGCACGTTTTATCATTAAATCCTCATTATTTTCCAACAGGAAATCACCCACAGAACGGACATAAAAACGGGTATTCATTTTGTAGGTGCAGAATGCAAATTCTTTATAACTCCGCAGCATAAACAATTTTCCTTCAAATTATCACAAAATTACCATTTACAAAACAGCTTTTCTGTGCTATAATATGCATTTATGGAAGTTATGCTTCCATCTTTCTCTGTCATAAAATAACAAGATTACAGAAAAAGTCAAACAAGAATCAACAAAAACAGGGAGTTTTTTATGAGAATAACATCTTTGAACGGACTCTGGGAGTTCGCTCTGATCCAGGACTACGACACTGTTCCGGATTATAAATCTGTCTCGACTGTTCCGGGCTGTTTCGATACCCGTCCGGGAGAATTCGGACAACGCAAGATCGGCTGCTACCGCAGAAAAGTCAGAACATCCGGCAAAAAAGTCATGCTCACGCTTGCCGCATGCGGACTGCATACAGAAGTTTTCTGGGATGAAAAATCCATCGGAAAGAGTGTTCTGCCGTACAACAGAGAAGAGCTTGTTTTTGAACCCGGTGAAGCTGGAGAACACACACTTGTCATTATGACGGATAACTTTGTTACAGCCGATCCGGGAGAACAGTTCAAAAAGTTTTATGACTTTTACGGTTTCGGCGGTATTTACAGTGATGTGACTCTGACAGAATTTGAATCCGATGATCTCCGGTATATCGAAGTAATTCCGCTGAATTATGAGACAGGGGAAGTCAGAATCAAAGTGGAAGCCTTTGAAACTGCGCCGTCAGAGCTGGAAATTTCCTTTGACGGAAAAGAGTATAAAAAGATGTCATTTGCGGAAGAATTCTGCTGTTTTGTACCTGATTTCAAATTGTGGAGTCCGGAAGAACCGAATCTTCATGAAGTGACGATCAACGGCAAAACGGTTTCTTTCGGAATCAGAGTTCTGGATTGGAGTACTCAGGAGTTCAAACTCAACGGAAAACCGCTGAAACTGATCGGCTGCAACCGTCATGAATCCCACCCGGAATTCGGAGCTGCCACACCGGACAATCTGATTCTGAATGACCTTCTGCTCATCAAACAGCAGGGGTTCAATTTTATCCGCGGCAGTCATTATCCCCAGCGGGAAACCATGCTGGATATTTGCGACAGAATCGGTATTCTGGTCTGGGAAGAAGCTCTCGGCTGGGGCAACAAACCGGAAGAACTTTCCAGTGAAACATTCGCTGCAAGAGAAGAAACCCAATGCCGTAAAATGGTCCGGAAGAGCATCAATCACCCCAGCGTGATCATCTGGGGATTCCTCAATGAATGTGCTAGCGATGATGAAAGTGCAAAAACGATTATTCCCCGTCTGCGTAATGCGATCCGGGAACTGGACACCTCCCGTCCTGTAACCTTTGCAACAAACCGCCCGCGCCGGGATATCTGTCTGGATCTTGTGGATATCCTCACAATCAATATTTATCCCGGATGGTATGACATGGATTGCAAGGCGGACGGAATCAGTGAAATTCTTCCGACCATGCAGGAGTTTGCGGAAAAGTTCAAAGATGTACAGAAGCCGCTGATTATCAGTGAAATCGGAGCCGCCGCGATTTTCGGGGATCACTCCGGACACCGCTGGAGTGAAGAATACCAGGCACGTCTGCTGGAAACAGTCGTCAACGGAATCTTTGATATCAAACGTTATACCGGTGTTGCTCTCTGGCTGTTCTGTGATGCAAACACCTACATTGAAACCGGATACTTCTTCAGCCGTCCGCGCGGATTCAACAACAAGGGTATGCTGAATGAATACCGGAAACCGAAAGTTTCCTGGCCCCGTCTGCATGAACTTTTGATCAAACGTAATTTTATAAAAGAATAAAACAGGAGTTTTCATTATGAAAGCAAAACAACTTATCCAATGTACCTTTTCCGCAATGTTCGCAGCTGTGCTTCTGACATCTTCCGTTCATGGTCAGGAAAATGCAAAGACAGCATTACCCGCTGAATTTGCCTCAGTTCCGGAAACCATCGTAATGACCGTTCCCGCAAAAGGGCCTACGATTGTTCCGCTGAAAGGTGCAAATCAGGGAAGAGCTTTTGTCGAAACACGTGCAAAAGGCGCAAATTTTGCCATGGGTCTCTATGATCAGAAAACAAAAAAATATCTCGGATTCAAATCATTCCGTCCCGGAGAAATTCAAAGCGGAAAATTTGATTTTTATCTGATCAATAAAACACCGCTCGCTCTGACCCCCTCCACGCTCTGCTATGGCGGCAGCTGGAGACTCAATTATTTCGTCGGAAAAGAGGCTGTCAAAAAAGATGATGCAAAATCCCTGAAACAGAAATTCTACATATTCGTCTCTCTCCGCGAAGATGACGGAAAAATCTACAGTGACAGAGCATACCTTGTTCCGGCGGAGAAAGCGACAAGAACCATGCTGCTGCCAAGAGAACCCGGAAGAACGGCTTTGCCCGAATCCCTGAATAACGTTGCAGGAGTCATTGAAATTGCTGTTCCGAAATATTCAAAGACGAAAGTGGCGGATCCTGCGGCAAACTTCCAGCGGGCACTTCCGGAAGTATGGGATGGAAAAACCATGTTCCGTATGGGGCTTTATCATGGCGCAACAAAAAAATACAGTTCTGCCCGCATTCTCAAGGGGGCTGATGTTCCCATGGATGGCAAATATCATCTGATCAAACTTGCCGATACAGCCGATACGATCACACCGTCAACGGTTTTCTATTCCGGAAAATGGACCCTTGCATTCCAGCTCGGACACAATGTACAGGCAGGAAAGAAATATTATGTGTTTGTTTCCCTCAAACGGGAAGAAAACCGTCTCCTGGGAGATAAAGTTGTCCTTGTCCCCGAAGATAAATGTCCGGCAGGTTTGAAATAATCTGCGGATGAACAAAAACAGCAAAGGCAAGCCTGAAAATTCCAGACTTGCCTTTTTTTTATGACCTGCTGCAGAAGTCCATTACGGAACTTCTGCAAGAATATCCGAATCCAGATCTGTACTGGAGAAAAGATATTTTCCCTGTCCGAGACTTTTGGTATGTCCATATTTTGACTGGAACTTGAGTCCGGCAGGCAATGTTATGATTCCTTTGGAAGCTCCGCAGCCGACAATCACAAGAGCATGTTTTCCGGCTGCATTCCGGTAAAGTCTGGTACGGATTTCAGCTTTGCCCTGATTTTCCAGTTTCACAGCGGGGATATTTTTCTGCTGAGCAATAAGATACGGAGAGAGCATTTTTACAGCAGAAGCCGCATTTTTGATTTTACCCCAGAATTTTTCCGGATAATCGGACATTCCTTTTGCCTTGAAACGATCCCAGACGAACTGCGGCCACGGGAAGGGATAGCACCAGGGAACGATTCCTGTGGCATCGTCCAGCAAACAGATCAGCATCATTGTCCGCATATCACTGGCTGTCGGCTCAAGATAATTTTCCAATTTTTCATTTCCGGGATTTCTGGCATGGATTTCCCGATGGATCCCCCAGTTGAAAGCCTGAGGCACACCCCAGCAGGGAGCTCCGCTTCTGTGCATATTTTCCCGGAAAGAACTGATATTTTTCGCGACACCGCCTTTGCCGCCTTTTACAGTTGCGATCGGATAAGGATCATACATAAAGATGTCCCCGGAAACAATGTAATTTGGCATTGCGGAAGGGAGATTGGAAAGGGTAAAGGTGGGATGATACGGGTCAAGATGGTTGATGAGCTGTCGCATCTGAACAGGCACGGAGAGCTGTTCTTCAGAAAGTTCATCTGTCAGATAATATCCCAGCAGAGCCGGATGGTCCTTAATGGCATTGACAAGTTTTCTTGTCATATTGAGCGTGCCTTTTTCTCCGGACCAGCCGCGTTTTACGTAATTGGAATTTTTGGCATAGAAAGCTGTAAGACAGACAATAATCTTGAGATTGTAGTGCTGCATCCGGTCTAAACCTTTACGGATGGCGGTGATTTTTTCCTGATCCTGCGGAGTGGCAATACTCAATGCAGAGTAATCCATAATGAGATTGAACGGAGAATCTTTCAACCGTTTCAGATGCTCTTCCCGCTGATGCGGCAGACTGCTGTAGAAAATTCCCAGAGGGAAGAACGGTTTTCCATCCACATACATCCGGTTTTCCCGGTCAAAGGTTACAGCTCCGGCAGGAGGAGCATATTTTGCGCGGACTGTCACGGGGAGCGTAATTGCTCTGTATTTTCTTTTCCTGACAGGATCGACCAGTGTCATACGCATGGAAGCCTGTCCTTCCGGAAGAACCTTGGGGAATTTACCTTCTGCCCAGAAATCCTTTACCGGAACAACTTGCTGGAAAAGAACTTTGTTATCTTTCACAAACTCCGTTACGCACAACACATTCTTGAGAGAATCAGGAATACTGACCTTGATACGGAACGAACTGTCTTTTCCGAAAAAGGTTGCAGAACGGGGTTCGATAAGGAACGCATTGACATCGATTCCTTCCTGATAAACACGAAGGTCATCAAACCAGATGGTTCCGACGAAGTCATACCACTGAGCAAGCCGCAAAAATACGTTGGCACCTTTTATGCCGGGGAAAATATAGCTGAACTCATGGAAAGCATCTTCCTTCGGAGGAACAGCAAAGGGAACAATTCTGTTTTTCCAGAAAGGCTTCATACTTCCCTTTTTATCCTTGTAATAGGTTTCCATGAAACGGTAACTTGTGGGAGGGATCGGACGGACGGCGTGGCGGACGCCTTTTCCTTTCACATTGACCACAACACGGTATTTATATCCGGGTTTGATCTTTTCCGGAGGCAAGGCAACGGAGGTATCCAGCACCCGGCTGACGGCTCCGACACGGTCAATACGCAACGCTGTATTCCCGTTGTTGCCTTCTCCTTTTGCATAACGGCTGCCTTCTCCGAGAGTGATACTTTTATCGTTGGGGTCCTCAAATCCGGTTCCGTAAACGAGTGTTTTCTCCTGAACCGGCTCATAGGAGAGCAACTCCTTCGCAGAGGGGACTGCACTCTGCACTGCTGCTCCGGTCAGAAGAGCAAATGTACAAATCAAAAGTTTCTTCATAAAAATCATCCTGTTTTATTCGTAAAGCGGGGTCCCTGAAGCTCTGTCATAGCCGCAATATGCGGGGTCAGCATCGGTAAAAAGTCCGGTGTTGCTTGTACCATTCTTCAACAGAGATTGTACAGTTCTGGACTCTGCGTGACCATCAATGAACAGAACATTTGTTTTTCCGCGGAGACCAAGAAGCAGACTGGCATCGTCACTGGTCCGCGCATCAGTTCCGCCATGACGGAAACTGGCGTGGATCGCAGTGGCAGCAGAAACGAAGTTATAGGCGGATGCAGCACGGCTGTCAAAAGCAAAAATCGTCTTGGAAGAGGACTTTACACAAGTCATTTTTCTTGCATAGTTTGCATTTTTGTTGACTGAGCCGCCTTTTGCAACAGCAGTTCCGCCGATCACGTTCGTCAGATATTTTGCCTGCTTATACTGCTTTTTGGAAGTATCGCTGCCGAAAGGAACTCTTTCAGCAGGACAATCAAAAGTACCACCGCTCTTGATGATATCATTTTCCATTGTCAGGGCAACACCGTAATTGGTCTTTCCTTTCAAACCGCCGAGAGTTCCCCACCAGGAATGTTCAAATGAGAGATTTGCCCAGGAAGAAGCACTCTGAGCACCGGGAAGAATCCAGCCGGCATTGTCTTCTGTATACGCACTCTGAGCAAGCCCGATTGTCTTCTGATTGTTGAGACAGCTGGAAGTATATGCATGACTTCTTGCTGTGTTCAATGCCGGAAGGAGCATTCCGGCAAGAATTGCGATAATTGCAATAACAACCAGCAGTTCGATCAGGGTAAATCTGAATGTTAATTTTCTGTTTGTTTTTGTCATTTTCACCTCCACGGATTAATTATTCCATAAATGAACTGAGATCCTGAACTCCGCCATTTTTGATTGAATTGTAAACGGCATCTCCGATAGAAATTGCTCTGAGACCATCAACAGATTTTGCAAGAATATCATATTTTCTGTCGGGATCTTCACCGAGGAAAATATCTTCCAGAATCTTCGGGTCGCCGCCGCCATGTCCACCGTAGGTACGCGGCAGATGGATCCGTTCACGGCCTTCAAAAATCGGATAATAATCAATATACTGGGAACCGCCTTCATGGAAATCTGAAATAATGCCGGTTCCGATTCCGCCGAATTCCGTTGTTTCCAGTCTTCCGTGAGTTCCGTTAATGGCAAGACGATATCCTTCATACGGAGTTGAGAAGTTTGCTGAGTAGTTCAGAAATGCACCGTTTTTATATCTGACATTCACAACATAAGTGTCATAAATATTGATTTCTTTGTCAAACAGACATTTATCGGGAGTGTAATCAGTGAAGATTTTTTCCCAATCCTGCTTGAGAGGTCCGAAGAAATCATCACTGATGGTTCTGTTTTTGACACGGTTGGTGAAACGGGTCTGATATGCACATTTTCTGAATTCCGGACATCCGGTACAATGGCGTCCATCTTTCTTGGAGGGATTGAACGGACCTTCCGGACCATAGTGATTCAATGCACCGAACGCATGAACTTCCTGCGGGATTCCATCGATCCACCAGTTAACCAGGTCAAAGTGATGGCTGGATTTGTGAATGGAAAGGCTTCCGGAATTTTCACGCATACGGTTCCAGCGGTTGAAGTAGCTTGCACCATGATGAATATCAATATACCAGTTCAAATCAACGTGGGTGACTCTGCCGATTTTTCCATCCAGAACCATTTCTTTCAGTTTTGTATGAGCTGCTGTATAACGGTAATTGAATGTGCAGATCAATTTTCCCTTGGATTTTTTTTCAACTTCACGGATTTCAAGAGCATCTTTGGTGTTGGTTGTCATGGGCTTTTCGCAGATAACATCCAGACCATGCTTCAAACCTTCGACGATGTAATGCTTGTGAGCGCAGTCCATGCAGACAACGATCAAAGCGTCCGGCTTCTGTTCTTCCAGCATTTTTTCAAATTCATCTGCCATGTAAGTCGGAACATCTTTTGTGGCGGGAATCCGTTCTTTGCACAGTTTGAACCGCAGAGGGTCAATATCCAGCATTGCCACAAAATCCGCATAGGGACTGAAGTTTTCCATCATGGGCTGGATGTACATAAAAATCGCCCGCATGGAAACTCCGCAAACAGCATACTTCTTTTTCATTTTGAAAATCTCCTCTTTCATTGTTTAATTTTTTTGCATAAACGTTACAGCTGTCTTCAAATACTATAACGCGAAATCTGTAAAATACAAATTAAAAATATCACAAAAGCAGTAATTTGTCAAAGGATAAAATGTTTTTCCTGCTTGACAAAACACATTTTCATGCTAATTTTATGCTGTATCCGGCTCTTCGGATATTCTTTCATATCAAATTGCAAACATCTCAAAAAACGGAGTTGGTTTTTATGGATAAGCAAAAGATCGAATCATTTGCAAAACTCCCGCTGCCGCCGCAGAGTGAATGGGGTTTTATCGAAGATATCAAATCACCTCTGGAATATCATTTTGACGATTCCAGAGGATGTGATGCAGGAGAAAACAAAGATTGTCTGGCGAACGGTGTCAGAATCGTTATGGAATTTACCGGAACTGTTCCGGAAACAGCATTCAAGTCTTTGCGCCGTGTGCTGAACGCAAAAGGAATTCCGGAAACCGATAACGGCTATCCGCTGATTTTCCGGGATGCAGCGGATTTTGAACATGAAGAATTTGAACTTGCAACTGCTCCGGAGTCAGCTGTGATCCGGGCAAAAGATACGGATGGGATACGCCGGGGAGTATATGCTCTGGAAGATCAGATCTGTGCCGCTGCCGGAAAAGCCCTCATGCCCTGCTCCATGCGGAAAAAGCCATTCGTCAAACACCGTATTTCCCGCTGCTTTTTCGGTCCGACTTACAGACCGCCGTTTTTCATTGATGAGTTGACCAATGATATTGATTATTATCCGGAAGAATATCTGAACAAACTGGCTCACGAAGGAGTCAACGGACTTTGGCTCACAGTTTACCTGCGGGATTATCCCACTGCCATCATGCCCGGACACGGAAAAGATGCAGAAAAACGGTATGCAAAACTGAAACAGGTTGCACAGAAATGTCTGGCTTACGGAATCCGGATCTATCTGTTCATGAGTGAACCGAAAATCTGGGGAACGGAATATTTCACTCTGCCGGAATCTGATGCTGCCCTGCACCCGGAACTGATTGGGTTCCATATCCGGAAATGGGGATTTTTCTGTACGTCCACAGATGCCGGAAAACAATATTTCCGCGATACGGTCGGAGGTTTGTTCTCCCACGTCCCGGAATTGGGCGGTATCATCAACATCATGTACGGAGAAGATAATGGATGCTGTGTTTCCTCTCATCAGATTTACGGTGAAACACCGGAAAATGAATATTGTCCGCGCTGCAGCAAACGGACCTCCGAAGAGGTTCATGCGGAACTGGCATCCGTCATCAATGAAACCATGCGGAAATATAATCCCGATGCAGAATACATCGGCTGGTTCTACGCACCCGGTCAGAAAGACGGTTCCCATCAGTCCGAACGGCTCCGGAGCATTGCCGAAGCATTCCCGGAAGATTGCACCTTCATGCTGAACTTTGAATCCGGCGGAAAACTGGAACAGCTCGGAAAAGAACGCAGGATTCAGGACTATTCTCTCGCTTATGTCGGCCCTTCCAAACTGTTTGCAGACAGCACAAAACGCAATGGAAAAACAGGTGCAAAACTTCAGGTCGGCTGTTCTCATGAAGATGCCTCCGTTCCATTCATTCCGGTTCCGGAAAACCTTTATGACAAATATCATTTCATGAAAGAAAACGGTGTAACAGCTGCAATGCAATGCTGGTATTTCGGAAACTATCCCGGTCTGATGAACCGGGCGGCTGGTGCATTATCCTTCCTGCCCTTCAAAGAAAATGCAATGGAATTTCTGGAAGAACTGGCACGTCCGGAATGGCGGAAAGATGCACCGGAAGTTGCGGCTGCATGGCATGAATTTTCCATGGCATACCGTAATTTCCCCGGAAATATTGCCTTTGAATGGTATGGTCCCCTGCACAACTGTATTGTCTGGCCGCTGCATCTCTTCCCCGTCAATGAACCGATTGCACCCAGCTGGATCCTTAAACAGTATCCGGAAGTCAGCGGTGACAGAATTGGGGAAACTCTCGGGTTCGGACACACCATTGCCGAAGCTCTGACTCTTTGTCAGGAAATGAATCAGCTCTGGCAGAAAGGAATGAAACGTTTGCAGGCATTGATTCCGTTCTATCAGAACAATCCGCCCAGACTTGCTGATATTTCGCTTTCCGGTGCTGTTGGTTTGCAGATCAAAAGCTGCTGCAATCTGCTGGAATTCTATCTGCTCCGCGAGGAAATGTTCTATACAAAACAGAATCATCTTGCCCGCATGATGGAAATTGTAAAAGATGAGATCGCAAATACGGAAGAAATGCTTTCTCTCTGCCGGAAAGATCATCGTCTGGGATATCATTCCGAAGCGGAAGGTTTCCTTTTCTATCCGGAAAAACTGGAAGGACGAATCGAACTCCTCAAAGATTTACTGGAAAAAGATTTCCCGGCGTTCGATATCAACGCACCGGAACTGGATGAGTATACCGGACGTGTCATGAACGGAAAAGTTGCCCATTACGGAGAAAAGAATCTTTTGGACAACGGTACAAGCTGGCTCTGCCGCAAAAAGGGCGATCAGCTCTGTTTTGAACTGGAAGGCATGAAAGATAAAGATTGTACCGTGGCATTGGAAATGAACCGCATCCACCCGCCCATCAAAGTCAAATTCACAAAAGAAGGACACCATATGGTCTGCAGCAACGTGTATCCTGCAACACAGAATATGGTCATCCGGAAAGAAAATGACCTTTTCACGTTTGAAGTTGATCTCAAGCTCTATGCAGACTTTATGCGGGAAGGCGTTCCCCTGCGGATCAATGTCATCGTGGATGATACCGCATGGGTCAAGCATGAACCGCTGCCTTCCAGACTGATGTTCGGCGATACAAACTGGAACTGCGCCGGCTGGCTCACAGAATAACAGACTCTGAGAATCTTAAAAATCAAGCGGCAGCCGCATCTGTACACACGGAACGGGTGCCGCAGGTTTGTAGGATTTCTGTTTGTTCTTACGGAAGAGGGCAATCAGTTTTTTCAGCATGGCTGTATCCTTTCGTCATTTCAGGGAGACTTTTTCAGAGGTCTCCTTGATTTTTTGTTCTGGAGGTAATATATTACAGGGAAAGAGACATCTTCCGTCCACTCTCAAAACAGAATTGAAAAAAAGTGAGATTTTTTTATGCCGATACAGAAAAATCAGCTTCACCGCCTCATGCGGATCGCCGCTTTACTGAAAGAAAACAGATATCCGAATTCCAAAACACTGATTGAAGAATTCCGCAGGATTTCTCTGGAAGAAGGATTAGAAATTGATTGTGTCAAGAAAACTGTTTTGCGTGACATGAAACTTCTGGAAACGGAATTCGGCTGTCCGCTGGCATTTGACCGGGCGCAAAACGGCTATTATCTCAAACACCACGGCTGGGATTTTATCGCTCCGGCTCTGCTGGATGAAAATGAAATGATCGCATCGGTTATCGGAGCAAGAATTGCGGAAGAGATCTTTCCTGCTCCCGTCAAAAACAGGATCAGAAATGCTGTTGATGCATTGCTCCAGCAGAATAATCCGGACTTTCTGGATACCGCAAACTTACGGAGTCTTTTCATTCTTTCCGGATTGTACATTGATTTGAACGCCACAGTTTTTCTGACAGTTTTCACCGGGTGGCAGGAACGCAGGCGGATCAAAATTTTTTATGAGGATTATGCCGGGAATGTGACATCCCGTTATTTTGAACCGCACACTCTGGTTTTCTATCAGAATAACTGGTATACCAAAGGTCTTTGTCTTTTGAAAAAAGCTCCCCGCACTTTCTCCCTCTCCAGAATCAAACGGGCGGAAATTACCTCAATCAAGTTTGAACCGGATAAGGAAATTATCAGATCTGTCAATACAGATGATTTTCTCGGGTTTCAGAAAATTAAAAATGTGAAACTGCAAATCTCGGACCATGTGAAAGAGAAATTGTTGGTATCACCGCTGCACAGCAAACAGAAATTTTTCCAAAACGGAACGGTTGTGATTCCTGCTGTTTCAAAAGAAACATTATTTCCGTTTCTTCTCTCGTTCAGGGGAGAAGCAGTTCTGTTGAAACCGGAAAATCTCCGGGAAGAAATAAAAGCGGAACTGGAAAAAATGCTTTCAGATTATCAATAAAACAAGCATTTACGTAACAGAAAGCTCCAGCTGTCGTAATTGACTGCCGGAGCTTTTCCACATTACTTTGCTTCAGCGTTCTCCGTTTTTTCACGAGGAACGAAGCGGGGTTTCGGTTTCGGGACTTCCATATTTGCCTTGATCTTATAATTCGGCCCGCCGAGCAGGTCTTTCAGATCATTCAGCAATGCCGGCGTTGCACAAACATTAAATTCTTCCGGCAATTCCACGAATGCGGCTCTTCCGTTTGCGGTACAGACACAAAGAACGACAGGAACAGCTCCGGCATGTTTCTTCAGCAGAGATTTCAAATCCTGCAGCAGATTGGGTTTGGAATCCAACTCATAAACATGAATATGAATCTGTTCTGTTGAAGTTGTCATTACCTGTTCCAGGGGTGTAATGGAACGGATCGTCAGGGAAGCCGGGGCATTTTCTTCATCACCCCGGCGGATGACTGCGGTAACAAACACAGGGGTATCTGCGGCAAGCAGTCCGACAGCCTGATCATAGGCCTCTCCGAACAGCATTCCCTCCACGGAACCGGTCATATCCTCCACTTCCACGATTGCAAAAGTTTTATTATTCTTTTTACTGATCTTTTTCTGAACGCTCTTGATGAGTCCACCCAGTTTCACGCCCTGATCATTTTCACCTTTTTCCTGAATCTGCGCTGCATTCATCGTTGAATAGGATTCGATGATCTCCTGATATTTCTGAGCGGGGTGTCCGGAAATATAAAAACCGAGCAGATGTTTTTCATCTTTGAGCATTTCACTGAAATCCAGTTCATCAATATCGGGCATTGCAACAGAATTGAACTCTTCGGCATCATCGCCGCCCAGCATATCAAAGAGGGAAGTCTGACCGGATTCTTTATCTTTTCTGCGGGAGGCAGCGCAGCTGATGGCATCCTGAATGGTTGCGATCATCTGGGACCGTTTGAATCCGGTGAAGTCGAATGCTCCGCAGCGGACCAGAGATTCAATTGCGCGGGAGTTGAGAGAATCGCCCACCCGTTCCAGCAGGTCCGGCATATCTTTGTAAGGTCCGTTTTCTTTGCGGTCGGTAATGATGGCATTTGCGGCACCTTCCCCGAGACCTTTAATGGCACCGAGACCGAAGACAATGTTATCGCCGTCAACGGAGAAATGGGTATCGGATTTATTGACGTTCGGAGGCAGGACCTTGATTCCCATAGCTTTGCATGCGTTGATCAGGAAGGTCACTTTTTCTGCATTTCCAAGTTCGCTTGTAAGCACAGCTGCCATGAATTCCTGCGGATAGTTTGCTTTCAGATAAGCTGTACGGTAGGAAACCATTCCGTAAGCGGCAGAGTGGGATTTATTGAAACCGTATCCGGCAAACTTGTTGATTTTTGCCCAGATCTGATCTGCCAGAGCTTCATCAATATCATTGACTTCCTTACAGCCTTTGATAAAGTTGATCCGCTCTTTTTCCATGATATCCAGTTTCTTTTTCCCGATTGCACGGCGCACGATATCTGCGTGACCGAGTGTAAAACCTGCCACCTTCTGCACAACTTCCATAATCTGCTCCTGATAGAGCATGATTCCGTACGTTTCCTTAAGGATCGGTTCCATGGTGGGATGGTCATATTCAATCGCCTGCAATCCTTTTTTACATGCAACGAAGGTGGGGATGAATTCCATAGGACCCGGACGGTAGATTGCCAGAAGAGCGATAATGTGTTCGATAGTTTCCACAACGAAGGTACGGCAGAGAGCCTGCATACCGCCGGATTCCAGCTGGAACACTGCGATCGTATCGCCTCTGTTCAGAAGTTCATAGGTTTTCGCATCATCCAGCGGGATTCTGTCAAGATCAACATCAATTCCGCGGTTGCGTTTGATATTTTCCACTGCATCGGAAAGAACGGTGAGAGTACGCAATCCCAGGAAGTCCATCTTGAGCAGACCGAGCTGTTCGCAAGGGTGAGCGATAAACTGCACAACAGGAGTTCCTTCCGGACTGCGCTGGAGCGGGACCACATTATCAAGCGGCATATCCCCGATGATCACACCGCAAGCATGAATTCCTGTTGTTCTGTTCAAACCTTCCACAGGAAGAGCTTCGTCATAAATCTGTTTTGCTTCCGGATCTTTTTCCAGAAGTTCTTTGAATTCCGGAACCTCTTTGATTGCTTTGCCAAGGGTAAGTTTCGGATCATTGGGCAGAATTTTTGTCATGCGGTCCCCTGTGGAAAGCGGACAACCGAGAACACGGGCACAGTCTTTGATCACGTTCTTCGCTTTCAAGGCGCCGTAAGTCGCTATCTGCGCCACAGAATCGCGTCCGTATTTTTCACGGACATATTCGATTACTTCTTCGCGGCGGCGTTCGCAGAAGTCAATATCAAAGTCAGGCGGTGAAACACGTTCCGGGTTCAGGAAGCGTTCAAACAGCAGACGGTAACGGATGGGGTCGATATTGGTGATTCCAGTCAGGTAAGCAACAAGACTTCCAGCCCCGGAGCCGCGGCCGAGCCCGACAGGGATTCCTTTTTTTCTGGCGGCATTGATAAAATCCCACACAACGAGGAAGTAGCTGGGGTATTTGGTTTTGATGATAACATCCAATTCGTAATCCATACGTTTACGGATGATTTCAGCCATTTCATCATGTTCCGGTTTGTGATCATCCAGCTTGAATCCGTAACAGCGTTCCACATTGTCAATACAGATTTGACGCAGCACTTCTGCCTGAGTTGTTGTTTCAGGAACCTTGTAAACGGGATAATGGTTTTCCATATCCTTGTCGATCCGGAATTTGAAGTTGCACCGTTCCGCCACACGCAGTGTATTGGGCAGAGCCTCCGGGATTTCGGTTCCGAAGATGGAATACATTTCATCATAACTCTTGTAATAGAATTCCTGATGATCCATCATAGTCATGCGGTCGGTATCGGAAAGTTTGCTTCTGGTGGAGATGCAAAGCAGGATATCCTGAGCCCGGGCATGTTCTTTTCTCAGGTAATGAATATCATTTGTGGCGACCAGCGGGATTTCAAACTCTTTGGAAAGTTTGACCAGCTGAGCATTGGCCTGTTTCTGTTCTTCAATGCCATGATACTGAACTTCGAGGAAGAAATTTTCTTTTCCGAAAATATCAATATACTGGGAAAGAGCCTTCCGGGAAGCTTCTTCACCGCGATCAAGAAAACTTCTGGGAACTTCCCCCTGAACACACGCACTGAGAGCAATCAGCCCCTCACTGTGGGCGGCAAGGAACTCTTTATCTGTACGCGGTTTGTAATAAAAACCTTTGAGCTGGGCATCGGAAACGATTTTGCAAAGATTCACATAGCCGACCTGATTGGTGGCAAGAAGAACCAGATGGTAGCCTCTGATATGAGGTTCCGTATTGTCATGACTGAAACGGCTTCCCGGAGCAACATACACTTCACAGCCGATAATGGGTTTCACTCCGGCAGAGGTCATTGTTTCATAAAATTCAATACAGCCGCCCATAATTCCATGATCGGTAATTGCACAAGCAGGAGCATTGTTTTCCAGACACATCTTGACAAGGTCTGTTTTTGTTTTCAGCACTTCTTTATCTTTGATTCTGGTTCCCCATGAAATAGGGGATGCACCGTCAAGAAGACTGTAATCGGTATGAACGTGCAAATGCACAAACTGCTTGTTTTCATCAGCCATGAGATAGTGTCCTTTCGTTGCAAGATCCGGTTACGGAAGCAGAAATGCTCCCTCAGAGATATTCCTGAGAGAATATACTCTGTCAAACCGGAAAATACAATCAATGATTTAATCTTTTTTTCCGTGTTCTGCGGTGACATGGATTGCGATTCCGCCACGGGGCATGAAATCACCGATAACCTGCATCCATTTGGGATCGCATGCCGCGACGAGATCATCCAGAATGGTATTGACAGCTACTTCATGGAAAGTGTTGTGGTTGCGGTAGGAAAAAAGATAAAGTTTGAGAGCTTTGCTTTCAATGCATTTTTCTTTTGCGATATAGTTGATCGTAATGTGACCGAAATCCGGCTGTCCGGTAATGGGACAGAGGCTGGTAAATTCCGGGCAGTCGAAAGTGATGATGTAATCTCTCTTCGGGAAAGCATTCCGGAAGGTTTCAATTTTTGCTTTTTCTGGAGAATCCGGATAGTCCTTGTGATTTTTTTTCAGGAGCGTAAGACCGGAATAATCGGCATCTGTCATGATCTTTTTGTCTTTTTTCATAAAAAAACCCTAAAAGTTTTGTTGTTTTTTGATTTTTTTCAATTTTTAAACTTGAAAGAATTGTCAGTAGGGAATATATTAGCACTGTTTTTCAGGATTACCACCAGAAAAGAAAGAAAAATTAAATATTTTTTTAGAAAAAGTTTCAGGAGAAGACAAATGAAGAGCTATTTCAGAGCGATGATTCTTGCGGTTGCAACCATTGTCACTATTGGTTTTGCAGCAGAAGCGAAAGCCATTGAAGGAACCCCTGCACCTGTCTACACGACATGGGCTGATACCAGCGATTACAATGTATTTCAGTTGATGTGCCGGAAGCTCGGCCGCGGTATCATCGGCGTTGGTTTCGGAGCATTGGAACTTCCGATCAAGGTCATGGAAGTTAATTTTGAACATGGAAGTCTTCCCGCAATTTCCTGGGGTGTCCTCGAAGGTGTGGGCTGGTTTATTGCACGCGAAGTCGTCGGGGTCATTGATATCGCAACATTCTATATGCCCCTGCCCGGCTGTACATTCAACAAGAATATTGAAGGCTGGGGATATGGTCCCATCATGGGACGTGAATGGATCATTACACCGGAAACAAATGCATACGGTTTGTTCTACACATCCAACCGTACCATGGAATACTGATTACCGGTATTTATCAGAAACATCTGCGGCTGCCGGATAAATGGCAGCCGTTTTTTTTTGGAGAACAGAAAATGTTTGGATTCGGAAAAGAAAAAAAGAAAGTCAAAGTCGGGGTCATCGGAGTTGGTGTTCTCGGCAGATATCACACCAATATTTACAGCAAATCCTCCAGTGCTGAACTGATCGGGGTTTATGATGCTGTGCCAAAAGCGGCAGAAGCTGTTGCAAAAGAATTCAAGACAAAAGCATTCCCGACGATCCGTGAACTGGCAGAACAATGCGATGCGCTGAGTGTGGCAGTTCCTGCGACTCTGCACCATCAGGTGGCAATGGAACTCATCGGTATGAAAAAACATATCCTCATGGAAAAGCCGATTGCATCTGCCGTCGAAGAAGCTGTTGAAATGGTGGAAGCTGCTGAAAAAGAAAATCTTGTTTTTGCTGTCGGTCATGTGGAACGGTTCAATCCCGCTATGGATTATCTGGAAGAACACAGTTCCAAGACTCTTTTCATTGAAGCTCATAGACTTGCAAAATATCCGCCGCCGCGCCCAGGTCTGCACCGCAGAGGTACGGAAGTCAGTGTTGTTCTTGACCTGATGATTCACGATCTCGACCTCATTCTGACCATGGTCGGCTGTGAAGTTGAAAAAATTGATGCTGTGGGAATCCCCGTTCTCAGCAAAACAGAAGATATTGCGAATGTCCGAATCAAATTTGTCAACGGTGCAGTTGCAAACGTAACAGCCAGCCGGATGAGTCCGGAACCCATGCGGAAATTCCGCGTATTCCAGAAAGATTCCTATGCATCCATGGATTATGCCAACCATTGCGGAAAAATCTACCGCAGAGGAGTTCTGGGCGTTTCACGAAAAAAAGTGGATCTTTGTGAAAAGAATGCTCTGGCAGCTGAAATTGAAAACTTTACAGATGCAGTTGCCGCAGCTTTGGAGAACGGCGGTAAATGCATTAAACAGCCGCGTGTTACAGGGCGGGCAGGCTTGAAAGCTCTGGAATTGGCTATCCGGATCACGGATGAGATCCGCGCCTATAATGAAAAATACGACATCATGAAATTGAAGTAATGATTATCACGACTCCATCAAAAGTCAATCTGTTTCTCAAAGTCGCGGGAAAAATGCCGGATGGTTTTCACGCGATTGAGACTCTTTTTGTTCCGCTGCATGATCCGGCAGATGAGCTGGAAATTCAATTTTCTGCAGATGGCAAACAGGAAATTCAGGTGGAATGTTCCCATCCCGGTGTTCCAAACGGAGAAAAAAATCTCTGCTGGAAAGCCGCCAAACAGGTATTAAATGCCATGAAAATCTCTGATTCCGTTTCCATTGTGATCCGGAAAAACATTCCCGTTGCAGGCGGAATGGGTGGAGGGAGTTCTGATGCAGGAGCAGTCATCACAGCGTTACAAAAACAATATGGTTTTCTGGAAGACAAGGGAGCTGCGATTGCATTGGAATGTGGTTCAGATGTTCCTTTTTTCCTGAATCCGGTTCCATCTACGGGGTTTGGAAGGGGAGAAATTCTTACTCCGGTTGAAGGATTGCAGCTGCCGGAAATCCGTATCATTCCTATGGATTTTCCGATCTCTGCCAAATGGGCCTATCAAAACCTTGCGCCTGAAACAAAAGATGATTCCCGGAGTTTGGATGATATGATATCCGCATTGCGTGCCGGAGATTTTGCTTCTGCGGCAGAATTACTGCGGAATGACCTTGCGCCGGCAGCATTCCGGAAATTTCCGCTTCTGGAATTGACCCGGCAGAAATTTGAATCGGAAAATCCCGGATGGAAAGTTCAGCTTTCCGGCAGCGGAGCAACATTGTTCGCAATCAAAAGCTTCTGATCCGTTATTTTTGGAATTTTAATCAGGAAGGAAGTTCCTTCGCCTATGGTACTCTGACACTCAATAGTCCAGTTGTGAGCATTCGCAAAAGCATGTACCAGAGAAAGCCCGAGACCATTGCCCGGATATTTCCGGCTGGCATCGCAACGGAAAAATCTGTCAAAGATCCGGTCAATACTTTCTGCCGGAATTCCGCATCCGGTATCTTTTATGATAAACGTAATCATATTATCTGCTTCTCGCAGAATAATAGAAACTGAGCCTTTTTCTGTAAATTTCAGAGCATTTTCCACAAGGTTTGAGATCATCCGCTGCACACACATTTTGTCGGCTGAAACGATTACGGGATGATCCGGAAGGGAGATTTCCATTGACAGGCCCTTCCGTTCCACCTCCGGCAGCATGATATCACAGAAATCCTCTGTGATTCTGCACAAATCAAGATTCTCCTTTTTCAGTACGTCCGGATTTGCGTTAACCCGGCTGATATCCAGAATCGTATTGATCATTGCTTTCATGTGCAAACATTCTTCTGCCACAGAAACGCAGGAATTGGCGACATTTTCCGGCAGGGAACGATCCCGCAGTAAGGCTTCCATTGTACCGGAAATCCTGGTGATGGGAGTCCGTAAATCATGGGCAACGTTATTGGAGACCATTTTCAAATCTTCCATCAGTGTTCTGGTTTTTTCATTCATATCATTAAACGTTTCCATCAGCTCACGGATCTCCTGATCTGAATCCATCTGCCTCCGGCTGATCTTGCGTCCATAATCTCCGGATTTTGCCACAAGACGCATTTCGGAAGTCATTCTCCGCACTCCGCGGATAAACCGTCCGGCAATGAGCCAGCTTACCAGAATCCCTGTAACAGCAACCAGAGCAAGAATCCCGAAAAATGTCTCCGTATATTTCTGGTCAATGGCTGAAATATGGTAAAGACGTTTTCTCAGTTCCACAATTCTCCCATCCGGCAAAGTCTTCCGGCAAAATTGATATTCACTTTTTCCGGGCTCTTTTTTGTCAGAAGAAGAAAAACGGCGGACGACATTTCTGGAAGAAAGATAAACAGACCCGTTCTGATTGAAAATGTCAATAGAAAAATCATCCTCGGCATATTCACCGATCGTAAGAAGAAAATAACGGGTCATTGTCCGGCGATCATTGAAAGGATTCAGAAGTTTGGAGGAAAAGGTGCCATCTTTCAGCTGGATAACCTCATAAATCTTCTGATCGCGTAAAAGATAATAAATATCATACGCAGGCTCCGGATTGTCTGCCGGAACATCTTGAGTCAGAATATAAAGAATTTTTGAACCGGGATACCGTTTCTGAAGTTTTTCTGCAATCTCCGCTGAACACTCTATTCCGTCACGGACAATATTACTGCTGTTGTACTTTGCCCCCATCACATGAATTTTTTCAATATTCCGGGCGACATTTTCCATTTCAGCCAGACTCTCCCGGTTTTTGAGATAGACCAGACTGGAAACCGTTATAAAAAAAACAATGGAACAGGAAAGGAAAAAGAGAACAGCAAAGGCAATCGCCAGACGCAGCTTCAGAGAAATCGGGATTAGCTTATTCCAGAACATAACCAATTCCGCGAACAGTATGAATCAAATCCCTGTCAAAGGGTTTATCTATTTTTTCCCGTAATTTGTAAATACGGGTTTCCACAATCGTGGTCTCCGGATCAAAATTATATTCCCACACATGTTCGATAATCATACTGCGGGTAACTACCTGTCCGGTATTCCGCATCAGATATTCCAGCAATTCGTATTCTCTGGGAGGAATCTCTATTTTCTGTCCGGCACGCTGAACTTTCCGGGTTAGAAGATCTATGGTCAGGTCTGCAACAGTCAGTGTTGTCGGTTCTGCTTTCATTTCCGCGCGGCGCAGTTGTGCCTGAACATTGGCAAGAAGTTCTGTAATGGAAAACGGTTTGGCAAGATAAACATCTCCGCCAGTCTGAAGTCCATGCACTTTATCATCAAGAGAATCCCGCGCGCTCAGAATAATGATTGGACAGGTCCGGCCTTTTTTCCGCATGGTTTCAATCACAGTAAAGCCATCCACATGCGGCAGCATAATATCAATAATGGCCAGATCAAACAATGAGTTCCCGATAAGATCCAATGCGGCTTTTCCATCCATTGCATAAGAAACGGAATAACCGGACTCAACCAGAGACTGCTGAATCAATTCAGCCGTTTTCTGATCATCCTCTACCAACAGAATATTCATCGCTGTGCCTCCTTCCCAGTTGTCTTCAAAACGTAATATAACATCTTTTTTTGCTTTTTCAATCAATTTTATCATTGAAAAACTGACATTTCAGTGTTACATTAGTTTTGATTTACTTTTTTGGGAGAAAATATTATGGAAAATACCAGTTTAAAAGAAAAGATTATGCTGATACTGATCGGAGCAGCCGCTCTGGCCGGGATATTCCTCCGATTCAATGGCTGGAGCCAACGTTCCCTGGAATATGATGAAGTATGGACATTCCTCAACTATTCCGGAATTCCTGTCTCTAAAATTTTTACCGATCTTTCCACTCCTAATAATCATCCGCTGAATACTCTTTTCATCCAATGGTGCATCGATGAAAATAATTTCTATTTTTATCAGCTGAGATTACCCGTTTTGCTGTTCGGAATCGCAACAATCCTGCTGACGGTTCTCTTAACCTGGAAAGCTGTCAAACGCAAAGATTCCGTTTTATTTGCGACTGCGTGCATCTCATTCAACGGATATCTCATTCATTATTCACAGACTGCCCGCGGCTATTCAATTCAAACATTTTTTGTTCTCCTTGCAGCAGCCGCTCTTTTCTGGCTTTCCCGGCATAAAAATTCTCTCTTTTACGGATTGATCTTTATTTTCGCCGCCGTCTGCAGCTGTCTTACCATTACTTCCGGACTGATTTTTATCTGCGCTCTCTGCGGTGCTTATCTGATTGCCGTATTCCGGAAAACTTCATTCAAAACACTGATACAGGAGAACTGTGTTTTTCTGGGGGCTGTATTGGTTTTCTGTCTTTTTGCCGGACTGTGGTATGGCTTGAATTACAACAGTATTTCCGCCGGACAATCATTTGGGACCAGCGTTGTTCACCCGTGGGCATTTTTGAAATTTATATCCGAAATGCTTACAAAACTGATTCTGTGGCCCTTCGTAATCATCCATATTGCGGTTCTGTTCATTAAAAAACATCCCCGAAAAAAAATCTCGCTCTTCGCTCTGACTTTCATGGGGTTGACTTTCCTGAGTGCTTTGGTTGTAAAAGCCGGTTTTGATAGAGTTTATCTTCCCCTGTTTCCCATTGCCGCAATCTCCGCCGCTGTTGTAATACCCGATCTCCTGTACCATTTCAGAAAAGAAAAATTAACAACACCGCTGCTGCTTCTGTTCTCCGTTCTCACCATATTTCCAATGAATTACTCGCGGAATAGTCAGATGAAACCCGATTATATCCCTTTAATGAAAGAGATCATGCGGGATATCGAACCGGATATTTTTGTTAATTTCACTGTTCACGACACCTATCCGCTGAGATTCAATTATCCGGAATCCGTACAGGATTACCTTACTCGGCTTGGAACTCCGGCTTTGAAAGGATTCCTGCAAGTCAATTCCAAAGGAAATATCTCTGCATACAATCCCCAAACCGGATCAGCTGTTCATATAACACCTCCATCAGCTCCAATCCAAAGCATGCAGTCTCAAACAGGAACCGACATCGAACTTTTTGCACTGGAACCGCTGACTCCACGGACAGACCCCAAGGGAAAAATTCTGCTGGTTACGATGTCACCGCATCCGCATGATATGTTCCTCCGGTATTTTCAGCCGATGGTTTCAGCTGAACAATGGTGCATGGCAAATACGTTCCTGACCACTCAATTATATTCCCCGGAAGGAAAACCGCTGAAAAGCGGGGCCTATATTTGTCCGGAAGCCAAACAAACAGCTGAGTATTATCTGAATATTTCTCATGCGACCGGTCTGAACTGGCGGTTTTATATTGTGAAATAAGAAAAAACAGGAAAACAGAACTTGACAGGAAGCAATACCATAGATATATTAACCTGAAAACACCTTAATGGAAAGGATTTATACAAAATGGAAAAGATCAACATTGCAGTGCTCGGTCTCGGCGGAATGGGCGGAACCCACGTCGGAGCAGCGAAAGCATCCCCCTACGTAGACAAAATTTACGGTTATGAACCGGATCAGGCAAGACGTGAAATGCGTGCCAAAGAGCTGGATATCATTCCCGCGACATTGGAAGAAATCCTCGCTGATCCTTCCATTAAAATGGTCTCCATTGCAGCAAGCAATGATGCTCACGTTTCTCTGGCAGAAGCATCTCTTCGTGCAGGAAAAGCTGTTCTCTGCGAAAAACCAATGGGCGACACCCTTGAAGAAGCGGAACACCTGATCAAAGTCAAAAACGAAACCAACGGATGGCTCCAGATCGGTTTTGAACTTCACTATTCAAAGATGTATCAGCAGGTCAAACAGTGGATCGATGAAGGAAAACTCGGCGATGTTGTCAACGTTCAGTGCCGTTACTACTGCTGTGAATTCCACAAGAAAAACTCCTGGAGAAGCAAGAACTACGGCAGCTTCCTTATCGGCGAAAAACTTTCCCACTATCTCGACCTCCAGCGTTGGTTCTTCAGCAATACGGAAGTCCCCGCAACAGTCTACTCTCTCTCTGCTCCCAAAGTCGTGGAATATTTCAACCACAGAGATAACCACCAGATCATGACCAAGTACAGCAAAGGCGGCGTCGCTACTCTGAACTTCATCATGTACTTTGCTGAAACTCATAAGTTCGACCCCCTGGTCGAAACACTCAAGAAGCAGAGTGAAGACGGTCACTTCCTGCAGTATCATATCTGCGGAACCAAAGGTGGAGTCGAAACAGATGTCTTCCGCCGCAGAATCCGCCGTTATGAATACTCTGATGGCGAAGAAAACATTCAGGTCCACATCAAGGAAGTTATTGAATTTGAGAAAGAAGAAGATCAGATTTACTTCCACAATACCCATGGACAGAATTTGCGCGTAATCGAACTGGTTGCCAAAGGCCTTCCTCCGGAAGTCCCCGCAGAAGATGCTCTCGAAACCATGAGACTCTGCTTTGCCGCAGAAAAATCTGAAGATGCAGGCGGTGAAATCGTCAAGCTCTGATGATAATTCTTCAAACAGAAAAACTGCTGCTCTCCCAATGATTGCAGCAGTTTTTTTTGGATTAAATCAGAGGAAAGACTTACCAGAGCCTTTTTTATTTCTTACGGGAAGGCTTATTTCCGTACAATGACAGAAACGCTGCGTCATATTCTTCTAACTTTTTCCGGATCAGGTTCGTCGATTTCTTCACTTGTATGCCGGAAGAAATGTACTTTCCGGAATGAATCTTCCGGAGAATTTCAGAATTGATCGCCGGTGAATAATGGGTAATATCTTTATAATTATCAAGATTGCAGACGATATCCCATTCTGCTTGGAAATCATGTAATACCGCATTCGGAAGTTTGCCGACTTCCTCCGCCAGAAAATTCCGCAACGCTGAATATTCATCCAAGTGTCCCAATTTTTTCTGAAAGCACCAGAAATAAATGCTGTACGGCGGAAGAAATAAATCAAATTTGATCTGCGGATTTTCCCGGATATGCGACAAAAGCTGTTTTTCAAAATTTTGTCTGGTACTCTTATCCGGAGACTTCGGCAGTTGATCCATACAGCGGATACTCCATTCCATGCTCTCTCTGGAATACCTGAACTTTCCGATTCTGTTACTGAACATCTGATAAAAATCCAGCTGCTGCTGTGCTACAGGATTTCTGCCGGCAGTACAGTTTGCAATCACGGCATCAAACACATCGCCTAATGTATCTGTGGAAAAAAAGTATTCTGCAGGGAAAAGAGAATCTCCGTAAAGATGATCATAAGGTTCCCAAAGCTGCTCGCCGATTTTTGCAAATGAAAAAATATCCACACCGATAAAGCAGCGTTTCAAACCGTCCGGATTACATTTTTTTGCAAACCGGAAATACTGATCAAAAGTTTCCCCGGAAAGCCCGGCTGTGGTAGCTTTAATACTTTTCACCCCGAAAATATGATTGATTTCCCGTATATTGAAATTCTGAGTCATTGAACTGCCGAACATTATGGCATCGTAATCATAATGACGCATAATTCCCGGAATCATTGCCTGAGAATTATCAAAAACCTGTTTCAAACCAATTGCCCTGTGATAATAAATGTGAGGATCAACGAACCACACTGCTGCAATACAAAGCAGGAAAACAGAAACAACAACTCCGGAAAACCAGCGCAAATAACTGCCGGCAGAAACCGGTTTGGTTAAAGGAGAAAGAACCCAATTCACTTTATCCTGATATTTTTGTAATAATCTCATCTTGCCCCCATCAGAAATTAAAATAGATAAACGGAGAAATCCTGTTGAAACTGAACACGCTGCAGATCAAAAGAATAATTGCTGCTGCCAAATTCCAAACAGCCGGTTTGAACCGTTCCCGGAAAGAATTTGCAGGCGGAAGAAAACAGATAATCCCCGCTGATACAAGATACATTAACAGATCTTTTCCGGAAAATGATTCGCTGAAACTTCTGAACTTTTCCGGTGAAAAATTGATAAAACCGGAAAAAACACGGACAGCCTGAGTCATATTTTCAGCCCGGAAAAAAATCCATACCAGCCACACAAAAAGAAATGTCAAACTCACACCAAGCCAATGCGGCATCGTCTTATTCAACACCTTTTTCCAAAAACGGTGAAGCATCATGGCTCCGCCATGCAAACACCCCCACAGAATCATCATCCAATTCGCTCCATGCCAAACTCCGCTGACAAAGAAAGTGAAAGCCAGGTTCAAATATGCCCGTCCTTCCCCTTTACGGCTGCCGCCCAACGGAAAATATACAAACTGCGAAAGAAATCTGCCCAATGTAATATGCCACCGTCTCCAGAATTCCTGAATATTCCCGGAACGGTAAGGTGAAGAAAAGTTCACGGGCAGAATGATATTGAACATCAACCCGATTCCAATCGCCATATCACAATATCCGCTGAAGTCAAAATATATCTGGAAACAGTAAGCAAGGCTCCCCATCAGAGAATCCGGAAAACCGGGTTCATTCATCGCAAACAACTGATCTGCAAACGGTGCCATTTTATCTGCTATCAGAATCTTCTTCGCAAGTCCAAGCGAAAAGATAAAAATCCCGCAACTCATATTTTGAGAATTTATTTTCTGATTCGATGGGTCTGCGAATTGCGGCATCATTTCATTTGCCAGAACAATCGGCCCCGCTACCAGCTGAGGGAAGAATGTCACAAACAATGAATATGTCAGAAGAGAATATTTTTCCTTCAACTCATCATGATAAACATCGCTTAAATAAGAAATCTGCTGGAATGTGAAAAAACTGATTCCCAATGGCAGTAAAAGATGCTTCAGCACAAAATCTGTTGCGAACAGAGTATTTATGTTGGAGATGAAAAAATCATAATACTTGCAGTACCCAAGCAGAAACAGATTCAATACAACTCCGGCGGCAAAGAGCCATTTTTTCTTATGCCGGAACAGAATACATCCCAACAGGGAGTTGACCGCCAGCGAGCCGAGCAGAAGAAACAGATACGGTATACTGAAATAACCGTAAAAGAACAATGAAGCTGCCAACAGCCATAACTTTCCAGCAGAAGCCCGAAACCTGTTCAGCAGGAAATATCCCAATACCGTAACAGGTAAAAACAATAATACAAATACATAAGAACAAAAAAGCATAATGCTCCCCCTTGGAATTCCCCAACCCCTTGGTAATAATGAGAGTAATATATACTGTATATTAGCATATTTCAAGTTATAATTTTAATATATTTCAGCATGTTACAGAAAAAGCGTCATTTCTTTTTCTTATTTAGCGCTGTTCCCCAGACAGGTTGGTAAATCCTTCTGTTATTTTAACTTTAAGATGGCATTTCGATTTTTACATCGTAAAAATCGGAATGCCGCAAAAAGGTTTGGAAATCCTCCTCCGCACAAGGCTCCGGAGGACTGGAAAGGGGTGGAGTTCCGTCTTCGTCTTTCAGGCTCCTATGAGAGACTATTTGTCAAGTCGTGTTTGCAAAAAAACGTTAAAAAAGTTGATAATCAGCGAAAGATGATTCCTAAAAGGTATGCTTTTGTCTTGCTCCTATTCGCGTGCTGTAATGCTTCTGCCGAAAG
>JAFVTF010000096.1 GCA_017503375.1 Lentisphaeria bacterium
AAAGATCCTCTGTATGCACCGTTCTGTCAAGCACTGCTCCTTTTGAAAAAGAATGACAATGATTCAGCATACCGTTTGCTGGAAGTTGCCGATGCTCAGGGGAATCAGGATTTACTGTTTTTTGCAGCAAAGACACTTGGGGAAAATGGAAAAGCTCAAGCTGCGCTGAAAAAATATTCAACATTTCCGGAAAATTCCCGTTATCGAATTGTTGTTCTGTTGAATATGGCGGAACTTCTTACTGAAACAGGAGATCTTGACCAGGCATTGATTCTATCAAACCGGGCATATACGCTGTCGCCGCAAATACCGGAAACCCAATTATGTTATGCGGACAAATTATATAAGAAAGGGCGATTGGGAGACATTCCGGACATTATCAAGAATTTTGCAACAAGTCCATACCGGAAAGAGATGGAAACCTTGTGGATTGCCGGGATGCAGCAGAGGATCAAAGATTGCAATATCAGTACCCAACGGGAAAAAACCCGGGAACTATGCAGGCAATTACTTGTGGTTTCCCCTGATAATACGATTGCACAGGAATACTTGAAGAAACTTCGTCAGATGCCGCAATGACATAAAAACGTTCTATTTCAGACTGTTGAAACATCCCCTCGGGGCGTTATATGGAACGCTTCTGGGGGGTATTGCTTTTTTGCGGCGGTTCCGATGTTTGTTCCCGGCATATGGGATGCGGCATTGGTTGACTTGGTAATGGCTGGGATATTGATCGCATTGATGCTGAAGAATTTTATTTTCACCTTCCGCCGTCCGGCTGTTTTTCCGGAAAAATGTACGGCTTGGGGGATGCTTCTTTGTGCCAATCTTCTTGCCCTGATTCCTGCCCATGATTTCCCCGGGAGTTTGAGTACTGCCTTTGCATTTACGCTTTTGATCTGTGCCTTTGTGTTGTATTTCAGCGGGCGATCGATGGCAGCATACAGTGCAATTCCCGCTGTATGGTGTTGTGTTTTTATGCCTTATCATGAAGAATTTATGTTGTTGCTGAGTTTTCCGCTGCGGTTAAGTGCCACGGTATTGAGTGCCGGAATATTGAAAATATGCGGGATCGGGGTTGTATATTCCGGGACGTCGTTGAGTCTTCCCGGAGTTGAGATTGCCATTACAGATGCTTGCAGCGGGATCAATCAGCTGGATGCGTTTTTACTGATTGCGTTTATTGCGATACAGCTGCTCCACAAAAAAATATTATGGAAAATTCTGCACTTCGCATTTATCATTCCTGCGATCATCATTGGGAACAGTCTCCGGATCGTGCTGACAGTTTTTTTGTATCATCTTTGGGGAGAAAAGGTTCTGCAGGGGAGTTGGCATATTGCATTAGGATATGTTCAGATTATTTTTGCATTTGCAATTTTTCTTGTGATCGGGAAGATTTTTTCTGAGTCTGACAGAAAACTGGCGGAGGAACAACAATGATAAAATACCTTTTTATTCTTGTCTCATTTTTCCCGCTGTTTTTCCATTTTCCCTACCTTTTTCAAGCGTGGTCCGGCTCCAGACTTGATCATTGGGATTGGATATTTTATCTGGCAAGTATTCCCGCTGCAGTTTGGGCGGCACGCAAAGAATCATTGGGGAAATGTGATTTTTATGCATTGATTCTGCTCATACCGGCATTGGTTCTGACCCTTCTGCCGTCGCTGCATCATATCAATGCACTCTCTGTTGTTTCCGGGATCGGAGTGATATTTTCTGCAGTCTGGCTGTTGGGATCATGGCAGTTTTCATACAGGATTTTGCCTGCGGTATTTCTGCTTCTTCTGGGTACACCAAGTTCAAGTTATCAGCTTTCTCTTTTGCTGATGTGTCCGGTTTTCGCTGCATGGGGTATCAAATTTCTGTTTGCCATATTGTGTTTTGGATGGATATGGTACACGAAACGTACGGGATATGTGATGAAACGCGGCACCCTTTGTTTTTCTGCAGCGGCAATATTGACGGGGCTGCTTTTGCTGCATACCGGAGAATTATATTTTGAAGGGACGAGTTTCATTCCGGATTTTCCGTCACACAGCGGCGATTACTGGGGACGGGACATTCAAGCGGATGAAAACACCAAACGGTTTTTTGCAACCAGCAAAGTAAAGCAATACCGTTACACGAAGAACGATAAAGACATTTCCGTTCTGGCGGTACAATGCGGGAAGAATATTCACGAGATCCACCCTGCGAGTCATTGTCTGCGTACGAGCTTGTGGACTGTTCATTCTGAGACGATTTTACATTTACAGGAGCGGTTTGCTGTTACAGAAATTGATGCACAAAAGGGCAGCAGCCGGATTCTTGTGTGGGTCTGGTACAGCAGTGAAACACTTTCCACACCTGGTTTTCTCGGGTTCCGGCGACACTTTGATCCGGATGGGAATTACCACACCTTTCAAATTTCCATTCCGCACAATGGAGATATTGAAGATGGCAGAGAGGCGTTGAAAGAGTTTGTGCAGTCGTTAAGGAGCAGCAAAAAATGATGGAAAGATATGAGGAAATCATCAGATTACGCCAGGAGCTGAAACGTCCGGGGATATTCCGTCACCACAATATTCAGCTGCGTATGGTGCTTTGGCATTTAACGATCAGAGGATCGATTTGTTTCAAACGGCTGGTGGATGTCATTCTGTCGATTCTTGCCATCATGATCGGCTCACCGTTTTTCCTGATTACAGCGGTTCTGGTGAAAGTCACCAGTCCCGGTCCGATTATTTTCAGTCAAATCCGGGTTGGAAAATTCGGCAGACATTTCAAATTTTACAAATTCCGCAGTATGTATATTGATGCAGAAGCCCGCAAGGCAGAACTTATGAAACACAATGAATCCGGCGATGGTGTCATTTTCAAGATGAAACGTGATCCCCGGATCACCCCTGTCGGGCGTTTTATCCGGAAATTCAGTATTGACGAATTGCCGCAGCTGTTCAATGTGCTTCTTGGGGATATGAGTCTGGTTGGACCGCGGCCGCCGCTGCCGTCAGAAGTCCGGACCTACACTCTGGAAGAACGCAAGAGGCTGAATATTACGCCGGGAATCACTTGTCTCTGGCAGGTTTCCGGACGCAGCGAGCTGCCGTTTTCCCGGCAAATCGCTTTGGATAAAGAATACATTGCGAGTCAGAGTGCATGGAAAGATTTTCTGATTTTATTGAAAACGATTCCTGCGATTCTGACAGGGAAAGGAGCATGGTAATATGAAACATCTCCTGATCAATCCATATTCACAGCCACAGGAATGGTGTAAGGATTATTTCCCTGACCGCAGTTTGGGAATGATGCCGGTCGGAGGACGCTGTGCCGCAGAATACTTTATTGATCTGGCTCTGCGCTGTCAGGCGGAGTCGCT
>JAFVTF010000097.1 GCA_017503375.1 Lentisphaeria bacterium
TACGGCATATTTCTACGACAAAATGGGGAACTCGTCAATATCTCGCTTGTAAAATGGAATCTTGGTGATATAGTAAACAAAACGTACATGGTTTTGATAATCGGTCAAAATAAAATGTGCGCAAAATTTAGGACACTGCCGAAACAGCTGTATTGTTTTCCGGTGTTGAATCACTGGTGATCGTATTCCGGTTGAAATTGATTTCTGCAACGGAAAGAGCTTTCAGGACAAGAGACGTATCTTTTGTAAGGAACGTGTTGTCATGGATATTTGCTTTTCCGTGATAGAAAAATCCGGGAACTTTTTTGAGGATGACAGGTTCAAAATTGATGGGAACAGCACTATCCTGTGTATATGCACAATGGTCAAAGGTGTTGCCGCAGATTTCCACATTTTCCACCGGTCCGTTCATACCGGTAATTGGCATCGCCGGAAATATAAATGCCGTTTCCGGGCACATGGATACAGGATCACTGGTTTTCAAAGAAAATTCTCTGCGTTCACCGGTTGCAACTTGAACCCGGTAATAATAAGTACCTTTCTTTCCCTTTTTTCGCAATGTTCCCGGAAGTTTACTCATTTTCTTTCGACTTTTCCATGACGTGACCATTCCTTTTGGCACGTTGCGACATAACTTAGCACATAAAATAAAGATTTGCAAGAGGTGTGGGGCAAATGTATAAAAATTGAGTGTAAAAGTGGTGCCGAAGAAGGGACTTGAACCCTTACGATGTCGCCATCGGCAGATTTTGAGTCTGCTGCGTCTGCCATTCCGCCACTCCGGCACAGTGGTTGATTTGAGTAATTTAATCCATTTTTCTGAAATTGCAAACGGAAGATAAAAAAAAAATCATTTTTTCTCAGAAAAAAATTTGCCTTTCACGTTTTTCCGGTGTATAGTCCGGTGAAACGCAGGGATGTGTATATATGAAAACAAGTTATATTTCTCTTTTTATTCTGACAGCCGGAATGTTGTGTTCCACAGGATGTTTGTGGGTTTTGCCCGATGGTGAAGTCCCTCCCGATCTGGTGGGAACTCAGAATACGGAAAAAGAAGAATCCGTTCCATTGAATGATGCAGAAGCCGCTATGAGCGGAGCCATTGTCCGCACCCTCATCCGGAACGGACATTCCGCAGAGACTGTTCCAATGGCATTTCATGTCACATCAACAAAACAGAACCGGACATTTCTGAATCTGCTTCACAGTACGGGAATGGTCCGGCTCGTAAAGCCGGATGCTGCTTTGTATTTGATTGACAGTTATCAGAAAAATGGTGTATGGGAACTGCGGGTATTGAAAAAAAACGGAGCAGTTATTTTGAAGAAAACGGTCAAATACCGTTTAACTCCGTAAGTTCTGCAGAAAGCTTTTCCAGAAGAACTTTTTTCTTTTGACAGAATTCCATTGTGGAAAGAGCTATTTCTTTCAGCTTTTCAAAATCTTCATCAGAGGAAAGAGTCTCGGGTATTTCTGCAATGAGATCATCAATGGAACGGGTCGTTTCCTGCTCGTTTTCCGAGTCAAACTCCTGCCAGAATGCCAGCAGTGAAAGGTCCCGCCGGAGCATTGAGTGGAATGTTTCGATGATTTTTTGTGTTTGTTCTGCCATAAAAAAGCCTCCTGAGTTTTTGGTTTTCAGGAGGCGCGTGTCAACTGCAGATCAACCTTAACGCTGTCTTCTCAAGCCTTCATAAACGGCTACTGCAACAGAGTTTGCAAGATTCAGACTGCGGTGAAAATTTCCCGGCATGGGAATTGTATAAAACTGTTCCGGGTATGTTTTATGATAGAACTCTGCAAGACCTTTTCCTTCGCTGCCGAAGACTAGAGCTGCACCGGGTTCCATAGGACAATCCCAGTAGGTTTTTTCTGCTTTGGTTGAGAAAAAATAAACGGGAGCATTCCCGTGCTGCTGTAAAAAAGCCTCCCAATTTGCATGCCGTGCAAAATCCACATGTTTCCAGTAATCCATTCCGGAACGGCGGACATGGGAATCATCCAATGAAAAAGAGATAGGTTCCACCAGATGCAATTTACATTCTGTACAGCAGCAGATTCTTCCGATATTTCCGGTATTCTGCGGAATTTCCGGTTCAACCAGTACCACATGATAAAGAGGATCGATTCTCATTGTTATAAATCCTTGAGCAAGAGTTTTGAGGGAACATGACCGGCTGCTGCTGCACGTTTCAGCCACATGATTGCGGTTTCCTCCTTCCGGGGAAAATCCCCGAAATGGAGGATTGCCAACGCCAATGCATATTGCGCAGCCGGGTCTCCGGCATGAGCCCGCGCTGTGGTTTGTTCCAATGCAAATTTTGCAGCTTCTTCTTCCGTTGCAAACTGCTGGGGACCATCCGGATCAAAGGAATCCGGAGTGATGATATTGTGGGTATCAGCCATAGATCAACCGATATATTTCTTCAAACCGTCAAAAGTTGTACAAAGTTTCCGGATGGGAACAATATCGGTACCCATGCTGACTTCTGCCTGCATACTGAGAATTCTGGGACATGCAGAGAGGTCTCTGATCAGTTTTTCCCAGTTGATCGTACCTTTTCCGGGAAGGAAATGCTGATCGCTGTAACCGTCATTGTCATGCAGATGGCATGTGACAATATGAGGTGCGAGTTTTTCCAAGGCATGATCTTCAAACTCAATATTATTTGCCCAGGGCAGCTGCATTCCGGCTCCGTAACGGGATTTGTCTTTTCCGATCCCTGTCATAATATTGGCATGACCAGCATCGTAGCAAACTCCCACAAACGGTGACGGGAATTTGTTGATGTAGTAGAGGACTTCGTCTGTGGTGTTTGTCGGTTCAAAACTGTTTTCCACAGCGATGATAATACCCAGCTTTTCGGCTTCCGGAATGAGTTTTTCCAGCGTATCGCATGCGTAATCCCGCATTTTTTGCTCATCGTATGGACGGTAATAGCAACAGAGGGCTCCGATATGAACGACATATTCCCGGCATCCGGCCTCAGCGGCATACCCCATTGCGCGTTTATGATTTGCAATGGAAATATCGCGGTACTGTCGGTCATCGCAGTTCAAATCCTTGACACCGCTCCACAAACCGTGACAGCCTTTGAATTTCAGCCCGTGTTTTTCCATCAGTTTGCAAAACAGATAGAAAAAGGTGGGTTCGTTGAGAAAACGTTCCAGAAGATCATTTGTAGCAACGATACTTTTTGCTCCGTTTTCGGCAAATTCAGCGAGGAATCTTTCCTCCATTGTTACAAATTTTTTCCAATCGAAGAAAAATGAAAAATCTTTTTCCATCTTAACGGGTTCCTTTCTTTTCTGTATATTTTTGAAGTGCTGCTGCAAATTGGTCCGGACATGAAGTCGGTTTTCCGCCGCAGCGGATTCCCTTCAGCAAAGCAATGACCTCTTCCACCGGACGGTTTTTGGCAAGTTTGGCAACCCCTTGAAGATTGCCATGACAGCCTCCTGTGAATTTGACATCACGGATAATACCGTCTTCCACATCAATTTCGATATTGCGGCTGCAAACCATCTGGTCCGGCTGATAATTGAAATGATCCATTTTCAATCCTGCCCTTCCAGAAGTTCCGGAGCGGAAAGCAGTCCGTACGGTATGATCCGGCGGAGTTTCTGTTCCTGTAATTTATAACACATCGGTCCATAATGGGTAAGATTTTCCTTTCCCATAAAGAACGGACCGCATGCATTCCGCATACTTCCTGTTACTGTTATTTTCAGCTCAAAATCAGCTGGTAATGACAATTCTTTTGTTGTTCCGGGGGAGAACAGCATTCTATCCGCAAATATTCCGTTGATTTCAATTTTTGCGGGTGTTCCGGCATATTCCGGAATTCTGACGGCTGCATGTTTCATCTGAGCTGCAGACACGCGTGTTTTGTAAATGACTTCTCCGGGATAGAACGGCAGCCCTTGAGCGGTCCAGTCTCCAAGGGAAAGTTCTCTGACGGGTTCCGTCAGAATAAAACCGTTTCCGTTTGCTTTGACCCCGAAATTTCCTGTCAGGAACATGCTTTCCAAACCGGGATGTGCATAGGTCAATTTTGTCCGGAACGCAAATCTGTTCTGTCCGGCTTGAAGCAGCTCAGCGGGGATTTCCACTTTTCTCCATCCGGAAGCATGCCATGAACCGGCATCATTCAGAGTAACGTTTCTGCCGTTCAACGTGATCTGATAAAGTTCCGGACGTTCCAGAACCAGACAGATATTTTCTGCCGGAACAGCCTGACATTCAAAATCAGCAAAGAAATCGACATATCCGCCTGCGGTCATATCCATTTTACGGCACCAGGGCTGAGGCATCATAAAGTTCCGGACTTCCATTCCAAGGTCTTCATGAAGTTTATCATCCAATGCCAGAACATACATGGGTTCTCTGATCGTTTCTGTGCAGAAATGGTCCAGAACAGCAACGTTTTCTTCAGAAAGTTCAATCTCCCATTTATCTGGTGAAACAGTTTGTTTGACTCTCATTCCCTCCGCTGTCGGTTCCGGTTGGACAACCGTTGCCAAACCCTTTTCACGGACTGCGAAGAAAGTTCTGGTTGCCAGTCTTCCGAAATCAGTATGAATTTTCCATTTGAAACCATCATACTCAGCTTTGACCGGATGGAATTTCCCGGTGAAAGGATCGAATTCCACAAGTTCACCGGAATATGCGGTTTCAAAACTGACCGTTACCGAAGGATAAACCTCCAGACGTTCCATAGCTCCGGGTTCGATAAACTCTTCACCATGCTCCCGGTCTTTGTCGATGGCATGACCTGTATTGCAGAGAAAAAGTACATCCCAGTCAGTTCCGCGCCGGATGTGATTCAGCAAAGAGGTGCAAGGCGTGTTTTCTGCATCCTGCACAAAAACGGGACTGTACGGGCGGACCGCTTCGATCAGTTCTTTGTAACCGTTGATTTTCGGGAAGTTCCAGATGAAATCCTGTTTGACAGCATCAAGGTATCCGGGTTTTTCGCCGAACGTCAGAACAAGTCCGCCGGCAGCCTGGAATTGGTTCAGCAGCTCCAGTGTGGTTTTCCGGATTGTGATCAGTTGCGGAACAATGATGACTTTGTATTCCGCTTCTCCCACAGTGAATGTATTACCATTGACTTTTGCCAACTGAGAGAGTATCTCTTCTTCGCCGTAATCAAAATCCAGCTGATTGGCAAGAAGATTATGACTCAATTCCACAAAATCCCGGTCATATTCCAGTGTTTTTTTCTCTTCCCGCCAGCCCTGATGAATCATGGTCCATGCAGATTCAATAGCAGAAATTACAAGAATTCTCCGGTCTTCTTTTCCGGAAGAGAGCCAGATACTCAGACGTGCAAAATAATCATTCAAGCTGCGGTATGTGTCCGGAGTATTGGTCTGCAATGCCACAGGACCGGGATAGTCACGTTTTGCTTCTCCTTCAATGGAATAGAATGCAAGATGTTCACAGCGATAGTTGACACCGAGGGCATACACCCAATCTCCCAGAGCCTTGATTCCGGCAGAGCTGAAGTCCCATCCGGTACAGCCGTAAATTTCCACCAAACGCCGTTTTTTTCCAAACTGTCGTGCCGCAGAAGAAAGCTGCTTCGCCGCCTGATATGCCCGGTGATGTTCACTGAGCAGGTCGATCCCCGGCATTCCCATGTGTTCATAGAGCTGCATGGCACTGCCGATCCCAAGTGTCTGATAGGAAAGAGAATCCTCTGCAACCGGGTGCCCGGTCAAACGTAAATTGCGGTCTTTACACCATTTTCCGATAGGTTCCCAGAATGCCCGTTTGAAAAATTTCAGCATGGTGCTGACATAATGTACTCTGGGCGCAACGGAATCTGCTCCGGCAACTTCATAGAAGAATTCCGGACAATGGTCCAGAGCATCATAGTGATATGTATTCTTGAAATCTTCCAGCAGACCTTCAGTCCAGGGAAGCATCTTGCGGTGTTCTGAATCCCAGAACGGCTGGTCGATCATGAAACCGTAACGGGGTTCATCCGTGAAAATTCCGGGAATCACCCCGCCGAAATCTGAAGAATACCGTTTTGCATAAGCTTCATGGGTTAAATCAATAAACTTTCTGACAGCTTCAACTGAAAGTGTATCAAGATAGGTATAATCGTTGTACCATATGCTTCGTGCAACGGTATCGGTATAAAAGACAAGAAGAGTTTCCCCTTCTTTAAGTTCATTCCGGTAATTATTTTTATCCAGTTTCCGTACATTTTCGGCGTGAACACCATTGATTGCTCCGCTGAAAACAGCAAGCGTGGTTTCCGGCAGTTTTTCATCCGCCGCTTCAGAAAAAGGAACTTCTTTCAAAGTAATTCCCTTCGCCCTGTACTTCGGGTCACAGGTGATCAGCCCTCCGCCGTATCCGGACGGAAAACGGTCTTCATCGTAAAGCCATGCCTGCATATTCAGTTTTTTTGCTTCATCAACAGCCGCGTCAACACATTCAAACCATTTATCCGAGAGATAAGGAGTTTTCAATCCTGTCCGGGCGTGAAGATAAAAACCGCCCATCCCGTTTTTCTGGAAGCCCCGGATCTGTTTTCTGATTTCATCCGGATTCAAATCTCCATTAAGTGCCCAGAACGGCGCTGATCTCCATTCCGCCGAAGGTGATTCCGAAGCGGAAACAAGACTTAAAAAAGTTTCATCTTTATTTGGCATTTTTTTCCTGCATTTTCTGTGAGACTTTCAATAATTTACCATAAATGACAATGCGGTAAATTTCTTCCTGTACTTCAGGTTTTTTACTGTAATTGATCATATCATCCCGGAAATACTGGGCCGCACTGTTACTGTTATCGCTGACGGTCCAGCTTTTTGCCGGAAGATTTTTTATCTGATCCGGACGGGCTTCACCAGCGGGAATCCGTTCGATTTTTTCGATCAATAAACCGTTCGCTCCTTTTTCCGCTGCAAATACCCGCAGTTTCGCCTGTACCTGCTGCGCTGTCCAGTTCGTGCCGGCACTGGCTTTTACATCGCCCAGAACTTCTGCAGTTGCGCCTCGCGGATACTGTTTATCAGAAAAATATAAGACGACATCTTTTTCCGACTTCAGAGGAGCCGCCTCTTTTCCTGCATATTCGATATTGCAGCATCCTGTGAGAAAAATTGCGGCAAATACCGCTGCAATCAAATGTTTCATTTTTATGTTCCTTTTCTGGTGATGTAAATACGGTTGACTCTGGGACCGATAGAACAGAGAACTTCATACGGATGAGTTCCCTTCAAGTTCGCCCAATCCCCCACAGTAATACGGCTGCTGCCGTTTCCTCCGATAAAAATAACTTCTTCTCCCGGCTGGATATCTTCTGTCAAGCCATCCAGCCTGACCGTTGTGTAATCCATGGAAATCCGCCCGATGATCGGACAGAGCTGGCCGCGGATGATCACATACCCCCGATTGGAAAGATTCAGCGGAATTCCATCTGCATATCCGGCTGCAACAGTTGCAACTTTCGTATTGACAGGCAAACGGCATGTCCGGTTGTATCCAATCGTATGTCCTGCAGGCATTTCCCGGACTTGAACGATCCGGCTCTTTAATGAAATCACAGATTCCAAGCCAAGTTCCCGTTCCCCATCGGCATTGAAAGATCCATGAAGATTGATTCCTGCCCGAACCTGTGTGAACGGCGCAACTGTGGCAAAGCGGCATAAATTGATTGCATCACTGTTGGCAATATGACGTTTTTCCAGATAAATCCCTTCTGCCTCAAGTTCTGCCGCAATTCCCAGAACGGCTGATGCTTGCGTTGTACTCAGTTCATCATTTGCCGCAGCAGGAAAATGAGAATAAATGCCGCAGCAATTCAAATTGGGCAGTTTTACCACGTCTCTGGCAACGGCAACTGCATTTTCTGCAAGGATCCCAAGCCGCCCCATACCGGAATCTATCTTGAAATGAACCTCTGTCGTAACTCCTTGCCGTACAGATTCATCACTGATTTTTTTGGCAGATTGCCAATCCGTGATTCCAAGTATAAAACCGTTTTTGACAGCTTCTGCCAGCTCGAAATCCAATAAGCCTCCAAGAATCTGAATTGGTTTTCCAAACTCTTTCAGCTGCAAAGCTTCCCGCAATTCAGCCACGCAGAACCCGTCCGCCCCGGCTGCCAGCAAACGTTCTGCAACAGGCATAACTCCCAAACCGTAAGCATTTGCTTTCAGAACAGCCATGACTTTCAGCGGTTTGACAGCATTGCAGATCCGTTTGAAATTTTCAGCCAGAATATCCAAATCAACTTCAAGCCAGATCCGGCTTGTTTCTGCTGTTGATTTTTCCATACACTCTTTTTTCATGTTTCCAATCCTTCCATGATTGTTTGGAAATATATATTTCCAATTGGAATTTACAAGGCTGTTTCACGGAAAAAAAGAGTTTTTTCCATTTTTTTCTGCTGTTTGCCGTAAAAATTTTTATTCCTGAAGATTGTTTCTTCAAAATCCGGAACAAAAAAAATCCCGGTACTTCACAGAACCGGGATTTTCAAAAAAAGATGTCAAAAACTTACTTGGCAACGGGGCATTTCAGTTTGTCATAGGTTGCTTTGCTGACAAATTTTGTCAGTTTTGTGCCATCGGTATCAACAGCTTTGACGCCATAGCGAACCTGAACGCCCTTGGAGGTTTCTTTCTTGAATTCAACTTTTGTGCAGTCTTTGTCTGCAACTTTGACAGTAGCTCTCTTCTTAACGTTGTAGAAGTCCATAACCTTGCTCCCTCTGTTGGTGAGTTTTACTGATGCACTTTTTGCATCTTTTCGTGTTAATAATAACACACAAAAAAGTGAATTGCAAGTCAAAAAATAAAAAAAATGTAAGAAAACTGCATAAAATTTGCATTTTTTCCCTTTTTTTATGCGGAAAATGCTGATTTTATGATATCATTCCGAAAAATAAGCTTACATTCAAACAAAAAATTCATTCGTCGGCAGTTTGTTCCTCATGCTTATTTTGGACAGATTTCCTTGAAAAAAAAAGCTGATATTATGAAAATAGTCCGGAATTTCCTTGAAATGGAGCATTTGAAGGTTTATAGTAAACAGGAGTAATTTCAACTATTGAGAAAGGATAGATTTATGCAGAAGATCAAAGTTACAATCTGGAATGAATTCCGCCATGAAAAAAATCAGGAAGCTTGCAAAAAAGTTTATCCCGAAGGCTTGCACGTTGCCATCGGGAAAGGAATTGCAGCTGATGATCTGGAAATCCGCTATGCGGCTTTGGATGATCCCGAACAGGGTTTGCCCGATGATGTCCTGAACACAACAGATGTGCTTCTCTGGTGGGGACACTGTGCTCATGGTGAAGTTCGCGATGATATCGTGGAAAAAGTTCATAAACGTGTGCTGGAAGGAATGGGCTTGATCGTTCTTCACTCCGGTCACATGTCCAAAATCTTCCGCAAAGTCACAGGCTGCTCCGGCACCCTCAAGTGGCGTGAGGAAAATGAACGGGAACGTCTCTGGAATATTGCACCGACTCATCCGATCACTCAGGGGATCGGCGAATATTTTGAAATTCCCCATGAAGAAATGTATGGTGAATATTTTGACATCCCCAAAGACGGCAATGTGATTTTTATTGCTCACTTTGAAGGCGGTAACGTGTTCCGTGCAGGTGTGACCTTTGAACGCGGCTATGGCAAGATCTTCTACTTCCAGCCCGGTCATGAAACCTTCCCGAACTATTATCAGCCGGAAGTTCTGACAGTGATCAGCAATGCGGTCCGCTGGGCAAAACCTGTGTTCTTCAAAGAATTGTCCTGCCCCAATAGTCCCGCTATTGATAAAATAGGAAAATAACAGTTTTATAAAAAAATCGGGGCTGCTGCGGTGATTTTCGCAGCAGCCCCGTTCTTTTTGATCCGCAGAACGTTTTATTTCTTTACAATCACAGCCAGATGATCTCCGGGCATGCGGACATCATAGACGGTTTTGCCGTTTTCCACTCTCTTTTTGATCATGGAGGCAGCAGCCGGTTTTCCTTTGCCGTCATAAACATAAAATTCAGCATCACTCTTGTCATCCCAGCCGAATGTGCCGGAAATTCCGGTGATGATCCGTTCTTTTGCAATCAGATATCCCTTGCGGACTTCCACAGGTGTCAGCGGGAACAGTTTGGTATTGAATTCCCCGGAATACTGGAAACAGACGATACCTGCGTCGATACAGGTCTTGAAGTGCTTGAATCCGGCAGCATCATTATTGTAACAGAATCCCAGCGGGGTACTCAGGTGCATTGAGTAGAGGCCGCTTTCACCCATACATTCTTCGATGAAGAACACGGTCTTGAAATCGCGGAGAGCTTTTGTTACAGGAGGTGCGTTCCCTATCAGGGTCCGGTTCCGTTTTGCCATGTCATCCATCATGGTCTGCATCCAAGGTCTCTGCAGCAGGTTCGGCTTGGAAACGGTGTCGACAACTTCATGTGTTTTAGGGTCGATGATTGCGGTACACTGATCCCATTCGGTATATTTTCCGGTTTCCGTTACGCCGAGACAGATTTCATCCATGTAAATATTGGTTCCCAGATTGTCCAGCATGTAGAGATAGGTTTCTCTCAGCTTTTTCCCGTAGGAGTTGTTGGCGGATGGAACATAATAAGCAGAAACCCCCTTGGAAAGTTTATCATAGGTTCCGCCCTTAATGGGGAGTGAATCTTTATACTTTTCCCGGTTGTCCTGTTCGGAACAGATGTTTTTGTGGATATAGCAATGGACCTGAACATCCGGAGCATACTTTTTGAGAGCAGCGGTCATGTCACGGGTTTGGTTTCTCCAAGAGGTGAACCATTTATCCTGCAATGCAGTACCGTGGCCGAGATAGGGCTTTTCGCGGGTTGCTTTGTTGGGGGGAATGGAATAGTTTCCGGGAACATGGGTAATGATCGTTTTCACTTTCCGCATATCCAGGAACTTCTTCACGGTTGCTTCGGTGGGTTTGTTCCAGAAATTGACACCGATCCCTTTGGTTCCGCCGCCGTAGGGGAAGGAGAAGGGGCCTTTCAGCGTGAAGTTCACTCCCCAGTTGGGACGGATCAGGTTGATCAGGTCAAAATAATTTGCATTGTCAGCATAGTAAACGCTCCATTCAAGGGTCTGACTTCCTTTGGGCGGGATTGCCATCTGATTGTTGACGAATGCAAAATCTTTGCCGTTCCGGAGAATTTTTCCCTGACTGCGGAGAAGGTCATCTTCAAAAACAAAAGCGAATGCACCTTTATCATATTCTGTAACGATGGTTGCATTTCCGCTGGGAACTCCGAATTGGGAAAGAACAAGTTCGCGTCCGGCAGTGAGGAACTTTTTCGCTTCGCCGGGGAGTGTTACCTTGTTTTCCACCATGACACCCACGATTTTATTTGTGGTGTTTTCAAATTTATCCGTGACAACGATCCGGTGATTTTCTTTCCGGATGGAACGGGTCATGGTGTAGTTCGGGGTTTTCCAAACCTGTTTTGCCGGGTTTGCTGAGGCGGAGGCGGTCAGCCATTTTCCGCCGGGCATAGAAAGTAATGTTGCAACGGAAACGGTATAAGCTCCGCCTTTCATAGCAAAAGACTGATTTGCAGCGGCGGCAAAAGAAATTTTGGCGGGTTTGATGGCTTTGACCGTGAAATCTTCCAACTTTCCTGTCGGAGCCGGAGCAACTGTCTTTGATTTCAGATCATTGATCCGGGGCTGATAATTTTTGTCAAATTCCAGATAAACATCTTTGAAAACAAGAGGAATCCAGGTTGCCTGAATCGTAATCGTGTTTTCGCCCACATGTTTGGTAAGTCCGGTCAGATCAAACACAAAACGGTAGGGTTCCTGTTCCTTTTCATACAAACCGTAGATATAAGCGGTGTTGGTCTGGATGGCATCGGAGAAATCATTGGAGTACATCAGGTAATAGGAACCTTTTTCTCCCCAGGAACGGCCGCCGCCGGAACGGGTCTTGAAAACCAGAGGCTTATTCAGAATACGGTCCCCGTCAAGAGCAGTTCCGTTACAGTCGATTTTCAGACATGGCGCATAACCGCTGAGGGTGCTCCAGTCGATTCTAGCCTGAAAGACCAAACGGATCTGACGGGTGTCATTATCTTTCTGTTTGAACTTGAAGACATGAGTTTTTTTGGCAGGGAGTTTCATTTCTCCCTGCACGAAATCAATTACTTCACCTTTTTTTTCCCATTTTTTTTTTGCGGCTTCCTTTGCGGCAGCTTCTTCTTTGGAAAGTACATCGGCTTTCACATCATCAAGGAATGTTCCTTTGGGAGAACCGAATGCGATGGAGATCATCGTTACTTTTTTCTTTCTGGATTCAGTGGGGAGTTGAATATCAAAATTGAAATCCTTCCAATCAGCGGAGGCTTCAAAGTTTTTTCTGACTTCCCCGACAAATGCGGAACCGCTGTAAAGATAGTAGGCGAAGAACCCGCCATTTCCTTTTGCTTTGAAACTGACTTTCAGAGTACTTCCCGGATATTTGACGCCGGTGAATTTATTGATAATATTTCCTTTGAATTCAATGGCGTTTTTTCCTTCAGCTCCGGCAACCGGATAGTTGATGAAACCATCTTTGATTCCGTTCACGCTCGGACGCCAGCTGGAAGGAACAAGAAATGGTGTCTGCAATTTGTAATTGGCAGCCTGCAGAGACTTTACAAACCCCTTTGTGTTTTTGTTGACTGTTTCCATGTTTCCGTTGGAAACTGCCGGTACTGCCATTGCAGCAGCTCCCGCCATCAAAAGCGGGACGATCAATTTGCTTTTTGTGATCATCAGTTATCCTCCTGATCAGTTAATTATTTGTATAATGAGTTGATTTGAAATGTTTTTCTTCCTGATCGAATTCCACATGACCGTCAAAATAAGCGAAATTGCCTCTGCCATTGTGGATTCCCCAAAAAGATCTCATGTACTGGTTTGTGGGCCAGTTGTTATTGCAAGTCTGCTGAGCATAAATATAAGCCCCTTGAAGAAATCCGCGGGCGGGATAATATCTTCCGGCATCAAGTGTCAGCGTAGCCAGTTTGGATGGTGATTTTATGATGGACTCTTTTTTGAAAGACTTTACATTATAAGTGGCATCGCCAAAAAAGGATTGAAAGGAAGCAGTGTAGCTGTCAGATGAACCCGATTTAGCGACCAAAGAGGGGCACATTGTGAAAGATTTTTTCACAGCGGGGATCATTTTCAGCTGTGAGAGCAGATAAGGCCAAGTGGTTTGTGCACCGTCCACGCCTTTGACGGTTGTCGCCAGCATCCATCCGTCATATTGATTCCGGTATTGCAATGTTGCCAGAGAGATTTGTTTTGTGAGACTCATACAGTCTGCACCTCTTGCCTTTTCCCTGGCATTGTTCAATGCCGGTAAAAGCATCCCTGCAAGAATTGCGATAATTGCAATCACAACCAGCAGCTCAATGAGCGTAAAATGTTTTTTTTCTTTTCTCTTATTCATCAATCTCTCCTTTCACTGTTCATACCACTGAAAAAAACTGACTTCCGTTATTTTAACTTCAGTTTGCCCCAAAATCAACTTTTTTTCTGAACATTCCTCTGTTTTTTAAGGGAAAATGTCATTTTATAACCGTTTTTCTTTGTTTTCAAACGGATTGCCGTCACAGGGGCTCCCCAGATACAGACCATTTTTCCGTTGCGGTCATGCGCCAGATCCGGCATCCGTTCCGTTTCAGCAAAAGATATATTTTCCAGAGAAAGGGTTACATCCCCCAGCCGGATCGTATGATCATCTTTGATCACGGGTTCGCAGACTGTCAGAAGCGTGATCGTTACCGGAAGATTTTTCTTCAAGGAAAAAGAATCTTCCACAGTGACCTTTGAATCGCTGAATTCGATTTTCCGTTCAGCAGTTTTTACCCCTGCTTCTGCTGGATATGCATTGGAAAGATCACAGCACAAAGTTTGATTATGCACAGTAAAAGTTGAAACATAGTCCTTTCCATATACTTGTTCATATTTGCCAAATACCGGGGCATTATGTCCGTTCCCGCGTGTGTTCCAGAGAGTGTAACGCTGTTCCGAAAAATTGATTTTTGCATAAAACCCGGTTCCGGCATCGAGAATAACGGGCACATCACCGCTGAACAGTTCAAAATGTCCCTGGTCATTATGATTGTGCGGCTCGGAATTATTCCCGGACTTCAGCGATACAGAAAATTTTTCCGAGCGGAAAATAGCCAGCCGATTCCTGAATACAGATTGAGACGTTCCAACGGTCATATTATCTGGAAGATCAGCAGGACGATCAAACAAATGAGCAAGAAAACTTGCCAGATAATCGCCGTTGATTCCTATATTGAACTCTTTCAAACAGGCTATTTCCAGAAGAGGTTCTGAATTAAAATATTTTCCGGCAGGAAGGATAAATGCCGGATTGGAGCGCAATCCGGGTTGTGCATCCCCGAATGTAACCAGGTTATTCCCGCCGATCCGGACATTGGGCAGGAACTCCATCATCGCTTTCAATTTCGGATCAGAAAACAGATTTTTCATACTTCCGGGAATCGCTTTTTCAAGAATCAGCAAAGTCTGAAAAACCATCAGATTTGCCTTCATGTAGTAAGATGGTCCCTCCGGACAATATCCATCATCAGAATAGTGGCTGATAAAACGGGATACATTGGCAAGAAAATGCTTCACCTGAGCAAGACGTTTTTTTGGATTCTGTTCCATCAGCAGGGCTGTAACAAGACAATTTCCGCTGCACCAGGGTGTCCAATTCGCAGGCGTTTCGTGCCGGTCCCACCAATGAAACAGCTCTTTGTCAAATACAGCATAAACAGTCCGGCTGAGCGTTTTTTCCTCAATTGTTTTCATAATTCCGGGAATTTCTTTTTCCAATTCTTCTCCAAGAATGGAGGAAAGCAAAGCCATGATTGCGCCGGTTTCTGCTGCAAAAAGATCACAAAATCGCCATCTGTCGATAGAATCTTTCTCCCAGGAAGCATGGGCAGGAACACACCATGTACCTTCTTCAAGAATTGCAACAGTATAATCAAGGACCCGGGCAAGATATTTTTCCTTATCTCCTGTAAGACACAATGCAACAGCAAGATATGCCAGATTCATGCGCCGCCGGAGATATAATGCTTCGTATTCGGTGCGATTGCCATTGACATTGAATTGCCGGTAATTGGAATATAACAATTGGGGAACTTGATTTTCAGGGATCAAATCAGCTCCGGAGATAATCTTTCCGACCAGGGGATTATCCAAACATTTTTTCCATGCTTTCCGATTGGAATAACTCGGGTAAAAATTCCTGTTGAAAATGCCTTTTTCTATCCTGGAATAAAAATCAGCAGGAAGTCTGTCATGGATATAACGTTCTGTTTTTTTCATTATCTGATCTCCTGAACAAACCTGCTTTTTAACGGTAAAGTTTCATCTCGTCAATGTAAAAATCGATTTTATCACCCGGAGCAAAGGATTTCGGCGTGGAAAACACACGCAAATAGGTATGCGTACAAGGTTTCTTGAACAGACCTTCGCAGGGGATCTTGATTTTTTTCCAACCGTTCGTGACCTCGTTCCGTTTCAGGATCGTGGTCCATTTTGTATAACCGATGGAAACAATGATATCAGGATGGTTCGGAGATTCGCATTTGATATAGAACTCATACGCAGTATATCTTGAGAAATCACTTCCATGCAGATAGTTGAATCCGATACGGTCAAGTTTCGGCATTTTGCTCATCTTTGCCTTGACATCATCATAAGTCACTTCAAACCGGATGCTGCCGGAGCCTGCAAACTTGACAGATTTGCTCTGAGTCAATTTTCCGACTTCAGTCGAAGCATAGGGTTTTGGTCTCCATGCTCTCTGCGCCCAGGTGCGCCGTTCAATGTTGTCACAGTTATCCCAGACAACTGAACTTTCAAGAAAGCTCAGGAACTTTTCAATAAATCTTTCATGTCTCTTTTTCCAATACGGCAACAAATCTTTCATTGCGATTGCACACTCATTTTTCACAGTATCGCGGATCCGTCCAGCGATTTTTTCCCGGGAATCTTTTACCATACCGGATTTGAATTTCGGATAAAGGATATAAGCTGCTTTATCCGCTGCCAGTCTGGCATGACGCATGCGCCGCAATAATGTTTTGTTTCCGGCAACAGCCTGCTCTGCCTGATCAAAGATCTTCTGGATCTGCGCTGCGAACGCCGGAGTGATATAACCGCATTTTTCCATGGGGGATTGAGTGCCGACATAGGATTTTTTATCATTGCGTGCCGCATCGTTGACGGCTTTCAAATACTGACGGATGAATATTCCCGCTTTTCCATAATAGCCTTCCGTAAAATCAAGGATCACTTTCTGCTGATCAATAAAGGGATTTTCTGCCAGTTTTGCCATAAGATAAATCCGGAGATACCACATATCTTCAAAAACCGGATAATACTCCGTGAAGATTCCGGAGACTGAATTTTTCTTCATCAGCTGCCAGTCTGTCTGGATCGTTGACTCAAAAGGCATGGGCAGACATTTATCTGCAAAATTGCTGTGGTAATCCCAAATGTAAATATTTTTTGTGACCGATGACCATGCTTTCATCAACCGTCCGAACCGTTCATCTTCCGGGATCGGTTTCAGGTAATTGCAAAGCGTATCGCAAAGAGTGATGATAACATTATCAGCCGGTTTGATCCCGATGGGAACCGGTTCGGTGTTCATATACGCAAGCGTTGCAATTTTGATATCCGGGTACTCTTCAGCAATCCCATTTGCCATTTCATTGATAAGTTCCAACAGCAATCCGGTATCGCAAGCATATTTTTTTGCTGTTTCAGCACAAGTCTGACACTCACATTTCGTAGAAGTATCGTTGAAAGAAATATTGTAGATCGTCGGCGGATTTTTGAATTTCTTCCTGTCAGCGGCAATAAAATCTTTCAGAATCACAAGAAATGCTTTCCGCATCTCTTTATTGCTCAGGCACAGCTGATTCATGAAGTTATTTTTTCCGCCGCGAACTCCGGATTTCAAGGCACACCATTCAGGTTTCAGGATCTTCCGCCGTTTCATTTCGCGGAGATATCCGGCTTCCGTATGCACAAATCCCGGCGTTCCATAATCCAGACTTCCGCCGTATTCAACGGGGATGCTCCAATGCAGTTCACCGTTCACGCGATTCCGGGGAGCCCAGAGAGACTCTTTTCCGGATTTTGTGATCATCCGGTTATGAGTTGCAAAGGTCCGGAACGAAAAAACCGGTTTTCCCTGTTTATCCAGAGGCACAACCTGTAACTCCGGATTGGCGGGAACAAATTCTTCATACGGGGTCCACCAACGGACGCCGCAAGATTCTTCCAGAAAATGCCAGACAGCATAAAGCGTTCCCCGCATTCCGCCGCCCCCGAGAATCAGATTGCCGTCAACAGTCCGGTTCAGCCACTGTTCTTCTTCATAAGAATCAAATCCGGCGTTGACACTTGCAGCAAACTTTGTTTTGCCGACATAGATCACGTTTTCTTTCAAATTGTCATTTTCCGTGACGACCTGAATCTTTTTTCCGGTGATCTTCTGCAAATAAACAGATAACTCTTCCGCCGCTTTCTGTTCCTGAACAGTCGGCTTTTCCGGGAGCGCAACAACAGCACTGCTCAAACGGAGCGACTTGGGCGCAGATTGCAGTTTGATCCCGGCATAGTGAGTCCGCATCATCACCGGAGTGATCTGGACATCCCATCTGTTCCGGGGGATTTTTTTGAGATCAACAGGTCCGCCGACCTTCACGATGGATGAACCGCTCCCGCCGATGAATTTAACAACAAGCAGATTTTTTCCTGCATTCAGAGTCACATTCACCAGATAATTTGTGCAGGAGGGCGGCCAAGCCTTATTCCCTTCCCGCAAGGTATCGGCAATTTTCTTTCCGTTAAACCAGGCTTCAAACCACCAGTCCGCCCCGAATCCAAGAGTCACGGTTTCTTTTTTGGAAGAGGGGATTTCCAGATAAAGTATAGCACAGTTTCCGATCTTATTTTTGCCGAACTCTTTCTTTAAATCCAGCGTATCACCGGAAGCCGTTATCTGACGGGGCGCGACTTTTGTTTTCCCGCAAAGAATAAACTGTGGAACCTGCTGTAAATCTGCCTGTTTCGGCTGAAAATTCCGATTATTGTCCGGAAGAATGAATGCGGTCCACTTTTTCGGCAAAACCACAGAGCCTTTCACCTCGGATGGACTGCTGACCGCAAACACACTTAATGTCATGACAAATGCTGTCAGAGTTGCTATACTTCTGAAAATTCTCATATAAAAACCGCCTTTCTTACATTATTCAGCAACATAATTGCCGGGGGCACGATGCAGAGCGTCTCCCCAATATCTGTTATCGTCCATCTGGTCTTCTGTCAAAGCTCCGACATGACCGTCATAGAATGCCACATTTCCTCTTCCGCTGTGGATTCCCCAGAATGATACAAAATATTGATTACTGGAACCATAACTCTTCAAAGAAGCCCATCTTGTAAGGCACGGACGGCTGTTTTTCGTTTGACGGATCGGATAGTAATTCCCGTCATCCGCAGTATGAACAAAAAGTTCAGAGGGATTTTTCACCATGGAAGCCTTTGTGAAACGCATATTTCCGGTATCTCCGCTGGTGGTTATTGATATAACTGTAGTATTGATCAAAACACCTTTCGGAAGTAATGATTGACAGGAATACAGTTTCTGGAACAAGGGATCTTTCTGACACTCTGTAACACTATCTGAGTTTTTCTTGAAATAGCTGAGTCTCCACAGTTTGATGGGAAAATATTCAGTGTACTGAGGATTGGATTTATCAGCGGCAGGAGGCAGGAAATCATTATAGTCATTGATATATGACTTCACTCCGCCATCAACTTGCTTTCGGTTGCTGACACAATTGGTACTGCGGCCTTTTTCTCTTGCGCTGTTCAGCGCAGGCAGCAGCATTCCCGCCAGAATTGCGATAATCGCAATCACAACAAGCAATTCAATGAGCGTAAAACCAGTTTTCACTTTCGCAGCTTTTTTCATAGCACCCTCCACTTAAATTTTTATTTAAAAATGTTCTTTTTCAATGTTTTTTTCCAAGTAGTGATCCGTTCCATTATAAACAGATACTTGTAATTTTTCCGGAGATTCCGGATATCATTTTCAAGACGGTCAATCCGCTGTTCTGTTTCAGCCCAATTCTCTTTTTTGGCTGTTATGCTTATATAAGTAGCATCGACAGCTATTCTTGCCAGTTTTACGTGATATAAAGACTTTGGATCATCTTTTACAAGTTTTTCCATATCATCGAACATTTTCTGCCAGCGTCTCAGATTATCCTCCGTAAGATACGGATAAGCCATGGTGTTGTAAACAGACCGGACTTTCAATGATGCAGAGCTTAAACAACCTTTTTCAACTTCGTTGAGATATTCTCTGAAAAGCGGTGCAGCTTTTCCATAATAAAAATCCGTGTATTCTTTAATTAATTGATCTACATTTTCATCCGGATTTCTGTAAAGACGCAGCAGAAGCCAGGACTGCAATTCAAAGAATCCAGTTCTGTCAGAAGCTCTGGAATCATGCTCGATATAAGCCCCGCGAATGCCCATTTTTTTCATCAGACGGAAGTCTTCTGTTATTCTTGTAATGTTTGACATAGGCGGTGTTGTAAGATAATTTCCGGAAGAATAGGGAAGCGTATAATACCAGTACCACAAATCCGCTTTTTTGTCAGTCCATTTTTTCAGAGTTTTCAGAGTTCTCTGACCTCCTTCCTTCTCCAACGATGCAATATAGCTGGAATAAATCGGACAGAAAATAACGATCAGATTATCCGGAAGTTCCAGATGTTCCGGCATGGATAAAGTCGAAAGGTATGCAAAAACAGAAATTTTGACTTCAGGATACAACTTTTTCACTTTTTTGCAGAACTCAAATAAATATTTGTAATAAGCACCTGCCCCCTTTTGTCCATACTTGACAGATGCGGCTTTACATTCCGGACAACAACAGAATTCTGCATAGACGATATCATTCATAGACATAGAAAATATGCCATCCCGACGCCCAGTCCTTGCAATTTCCCGTTTCAGCTGTTCCAGTGCATTCTTTGTCAATTCTTCCTGCAACTGCAAATTACTGAAACATAGCTGTCCGTGAGGATATCTTTTTCCCTTTTTATCCATAGGAAACCACTCAGGATGTTCACCAAAATAGTTTTTGTTCGGAATCCATGCCAACTGCTTGTTTAATCTGCGATGATGGTAATTTGTTCCCGGATGAATATATTGAGAAAGGACATGCGTGGATGGAGTATATTCCAGCACTTCATTCCTTATCCCGGATAGCTCAGTCAACAGAATATTCTGCCGGTTGCGGAAATGGTAAAGCATCGATGATTCTTTGTGATCCTTCATGAATGTTCTTCTGAAATAGAATGTTTGAGATCCGCGGATTTCAAAGGCATAAACGCCGGAAAAAGGTTTTGTCTCTATCGACAACTCTTTGATTTCCGGTATATACATATCTCCATAGGCAGAATACCAGCGGAATCCAAAACGTTCCAATAACTCATAGACGGCATAAGCCCGCCCATTTATTCCATTTCCCTGAAGAATAATATCATTGCCTTTGAACGTTATTTTATAGGAATCATTGACCTGTGCCGTATCAAATATGATATTTTTCTTTCCTTTTGCCGCAGTTATTTTAAAATCTGCGCCTGTTGCTTTCCCTAAAAACAAACGTAAATCTTCTGCACCTCTTTTATCAGAGGGATTCTGATTATTGAAAACAATAACATAATCCGTCTTGCCATCTTTTGCCAAAGTCAATTTCTTTGGAGCACCATAAACTGAAACAGTGGAAATAATAACCAAAACGGTCAAACAATAAACAAGAGTTTTTTTCATAATTTATCAAACCTTTCTTAATTACTTTCCTGACCAGAAAACATTATCTGTCGATGTTGGAATGAATGAAAATTGAATTGTTCCAACATGACCATCCATATAACTTAAAGTAAAGTTGGGTAAGTGGCGGGGAATGTTAATTGGCGAATATTTATTCATTTGAGTCCACGTACTATAGTGCCAGGGAATTTTCCAACAGAGCATTTCATGCATAGATGTCGGATTTTTAACCTGATTTCTTCGGAATGGCTCGCTGGTTAAATAGCCGATCTTTAAATTCATAGCATAGTTATAAGTACTGTATGTTAATACATAACATTTGGTCTTTGTTTCTGCCGGACAATTCATTTCCGGTGGGCGAAAACTGTTCCCATCCCCATTAACACCTTTTTTACTCAGGAAACCGTTTGTAGAAAGAGTCGCACCCCACAATGGTTTTTTTGCGCTGCCGTCTCCATCCACAGCAACAACAATACCATCGAAGGAATCAGAATAATTTGCAGAGGAAAGAGCCAGTTGCTTCAAATTGTTGATGCATCCAGTCCGCAAAGCAGTAGCCCGAGCGTTATTCAACGCAGGCAGCAGCATTCCCGCCAGAATTGCGATGATAGCAATCACAACGAATGAAACTTGTTAAATTAGGGTTTTGGTGCTATATTATGGTGAAATGAAAAACTAAATTTGGAGGAAAATTTATGAAAGCTCTGATTTATGCCCGTCAAAGCAGTGGTAAAGATGATCTGTCTGAATCAGTAGAAGCTCAGATTGCAAACTGCCAGACCCTTGCAGAAAAAGAAAAATTGGATGTCATCGGAATTTTTCGGGATCTCAACACCAGCGGGGAAACTTATCCTATCGGTGCGGAAGAAATCGCGAGAGTCGATTCTGCCTATAAAGACTGGATCGCTAATCAATCTACAAAGAAAGTTTTCAGAACCGGTTTGGGCGAAGCTTTACTGCACCTGGATGAAATTGATGTTATCCTTGTCAATGAACTCACCCGTCTTTATCGTCCGATCAATGGAAGTTTCCTTGAAGGACACATCAATCATCTGCTTCGGGAACATAATGTTAAAGTTTTGCAAGTACAAGGCGGCAGCATTGATCTTTCCAAATTCGATCAGCAGCTTATCACTTCCATCAAAAATCAAATCCTCTATGATGATCTTCAAAAGAAGCGGCAAAACAGCATCAACGCTTTCCGCATCAAACGGGACAGTGGGAAACTTTGTTGCGGTTCGCATATTTTTGGGATCCGGTATCTGGGCAATGATCAGTTGGAAGTCCGTCCGGAATGTGTGGAAATTATCAAGTTTATTTACGACAGCATTTGTGAACATCGTTCCTATATATCTATAATAAAAGACTGCAACGAGCGTTTCGGTTCTGAAATGTTCTTCTATGAAAGCAGTATATACAGCATTGCAAAACAACCGCTTTATGCCGGATATCAGTATAATACAGACGGAGAACTGATCAAAAACATCCAAATCTCCGGGCAGGAAATTGTGTCGTTTGACCAATGGCAGAAAGTACAGGAGATCATCAGCGTAAAACGACGGGAACATTACCGTAGAGATAAAAAACACTGGCTTCCGGTTTCCGGCAGACTCTTTTGCGGAGAGTGCGGCAGTAAACTTATCTGCAAACTGGATTCCGGTAAAGTTTATTATGGCTGCAACAAAAAGAATCTTTCCCGCAGTCATGCGTCGTGCAGCAACAGCCGTATCCGCTTTGAAACCGGTGCAAGAGGAAATCCAACATTATATGATGCAATATATCCGCTGCTTTCTATCGCATTGATTGAGCGTTACCGCAGAGCCGCAGAAATGCTCAAGGGGAAACAGGAACTTGCCAAATATGAAGTCGAGCTGGAAAATCTCAACAGTAAAGAACGGAAACTGTTTAATATGTTTACCGAAGGTATTGTAACAGAAGAACAGATCCGAAACATGCTTATTGACCATAAACTAAAAAAAGAAGAGATTTCCAAGAAGATCCTGACTCTCAAAATGACAGAAGTTTCCGAAGAATCAATGAAAGAGTTGGGAAACAGCATCCTTTCGCAGCTTTTTAATGACCTTGCCTCCAAAAATCTTTCCAATGGTCTGTATGAATCCTTACTGGTTGAAGCGGATATTACAGCAACTATATTCCGGGATCGGGTAGAGTTTCATACAAAATATGGAGATGTTACAGTTCCCCGGATGTGGATTTCAAACCGTCCGTGGATGCCGTCCTGGGA
>JAFVTF010000098.1 GCA_017503375.1 Lentisphaeria bacterium
TACCAGAATGCAGGCTCGATGTGCTGTGATGAGAAAGATGTTATTAATTCTCCGGGGAATGGTCATAGCCGATAAAGAATTTGATAAAAATTACCAAAATATTTCAAAATCGGCTTGACTTTAAGCAAACCATCTAAAAAGAGCTTTTTCCCCTCCTCAAGGAACAACCTTTATTGGGAACAGAGCCTTTTATTTTGAAGACAGAGAATGCATAACATTCCATTCTGTGAGGCAGGATTGCAATGCCGTTTTTCCATTCAAAATTGATTTTTTTCCAGGTTCCCTCAGGAGTAAGATTCCGGATCTCCACAGGTTTTTCCGCACATCTGAGAGCTAATTTTTCCACCGGTTCAAAGTTAAGATTACATGCTGCCAAAAGCGTTGCACCATCTTTGGTCACTCTGGTCAATGATGCAAAATTCTGTTCATTTTCCACCACGAACGGAAGCTGTTTACCGTTGAGCTTACTCAAGATGGAAAGCAGCCATTCTTTTCTTCCTGCATTATGAAGTGTAAGAATGGAAATCCCCATATGGAATCCAGTCGTGCAAATATGACCGCCCAGAGAGTTCTTGACGAAAACCGTTGCCGGGGAAATCTTTTCCAGTTCCGCAGAGGAGGCAAAAGGAGAATAGTAATACCAACTCAGAACTTCTGCGTTTTTATCTTTGAGCGTGATAAAGGGAACGTTTCCATCTTTTCCCATGGTGAGACGTGTTCCATCAGAATAAAGTTCCCTGTTGAACCGGAACTCTTTCTTTTCCGCATTCAAACCGAGATATTCAGAAAAACCGCGTTTGGTCAAAGCAATTGCCGCTGCACCGTCAACAAGCAGTTTCCCGGAAAGAAGTTTTTTCAGTTCTGCATCTGAGAACCTTGCAACAGCTTTTTCGCCGGCAAGAAGATAAACCCCGTTCTGGTTCAATTCATAATCACAGTAATACGGGATCCCGAAGACTGCGAGCATTGTATCTGCCCAGTTTGTATCCTCTACAAAAAATTCGGAGGTATTCGTAAAATGCCAATTCGGGAAATTTTTGTGACAAGGCAGAATCACGCCGGAGAATTCACTTCTATCAACTTCTTTTGTAAGAGTCTGATAGAATTTCTGATATTTTGCAAGTGTATCCGTATAATTTCTGGAAACAGGATACCCGGTTTTTCTTGCATTGATATACCAGATTTTTGCACCTTTCATGCCTGCAATGATGCTTACGCAGAGTTTTGCATGCATACTGATGGAGGCGCGGCTGTAAAGATTGTGCGGACAGGTATCCGCTTCATCCAGAACATAAGGGATATCCTTGTGGATCGCCCGGAGTGCAAGAGTCCGGTTGATAACATCAGGAAATGTCGTTTTGATATCCTGTTCAAGATAGTTTGCATTGCAGACGCGCATCACTGCAGGATGTTTTTTTCCGGCAAATGCTCTTGCGGTCTGATCATTGAACCGGAATTCCCATCCGGGCATACAGCTTCCAGCCGGAATGGAAGGATCAACAGAGTCGATCCCCTTGCGGATCAAGGCTGCCACGCCATTGACTGTATCCCGCTGAAGCTGAAGAAATGCTTCAAAAATTTCATCACCGGGTTTGGAATTTTTGACCGCTTTCCGGAGCTGGGCAGAGGTGAATTTTTTCCCGGTACGTTTATTGAATTCTGCAACGTGACGGCGGCAGAAACATTCCGCTTTCGGAGAGAATCCGCGAATGTCATCATCCCCCATGATGAACACCGGTTTTTCTTTTGCTGCTGTTACAGCCACTTCATAGATATACTTCCGGAATCCGGGATCAAGGGGACAGAATCGGGGTGTCTTTCCATCAATGTCTATTGTCCGGGTCCATTTTTCCTCATCCTTATCCACTCGCGGCCAATGACCGAGAATGCTCTGGAAAAGGATTCCAAGCTGAACATCAGAACCAGCCAATTCTTTTTTCAGTTTTCTGTAACTGTCAAAAAGCTGATCTGCTTTCTTCCTTGCGGGATATCCTTCCGGATGAATCGTAAGGGAATAAAGCACGATTCGGTTTCCTGTCCGCTTCTGATACTCGATCATATCGGCAGCAGTCTGTTTCTCCTCACCGTTTGCAAATGGAACAATGTTATAAAACTTAAAATTTTCTTTCATAGAAGTACGTTCCTTTTTTTGTGTGTTTTCAACAGAACGACATGCCGTTGCTGCTGTCATAGCAAAAGCCATTGCTGCAAGATAAAAATATTTTATCAAGCTTTCCTTTCCGGTTAACTTTTCCATGTATATACTCCAATTATTGATTTAAGTTCTTCTGTAAATTTAATACAGAAATTGCTTGCTTTAACCGCCCTCTGTTCTTTGTTATGAGAACTCTAAAAGCGAGCCTTCAGCAAAGATGTGAGAGATGCTGAATAATCCCTTTCAGCATCCCGGTTGTTAAATCAGTTTTTTTCGGAAGCTGGACTTTTCTTTTTCAGGTTCAACGTTCCGGAATAGATTGTTCCTGCCGCACCATCTTTAATAATGATCTTCCATGTCCCGGCAGGATCATTCAATGCAAAGGGGAGCTTGAATACAGCTTTCCCGTTATTTGTTTCCAGTAATTTCCGGAGACACAGCACTTCATTTCCGGTTGGATCAATCACCCGCATCAGAAATATATGATGTTTTCCATTTTTGATTTCAATTCCAATGTTTACAATATCCCCTTGAACTGCGTGTGCTGGAGCCATGACGACTGCTTCCGGTTTATATGGCATCATTGCGTAAAGCTTCGGAATTCCCGGAGACATCATAACAGAAAACTGTTTCCCCTGTCCGACATATTTTCCTTCTATTACTTCATAAAGGAAACCTTCTTTCTCAAAAGACATTTCTGCACGGAATGTTTTCTGTTTTAATTGTGCAACCGTCATTTTGTTTCCGCCTGACGGCAACGCCGGAAGCAGGGCTGCATAAAGAGTATCGCCGTTTCTGTAAAAATGATGCATAACTGCATGTCTTTCTGTTTTGGCAAAAGCTGGCTTTGCAATGTTAAAGAATGTTTCCAGTTTTTTCAAAAATGCTTTTCCCGCAGGCGTTCCCCGTTCTTCCTTGTAGTTATGAGCAAAATTCAACAGAATCGTCTTTCCTTTTCCAAACTGATTTTGGATCAAGACAGGGACCTTCTTATTTTTTACGAAGACAAATGCTCCCGGTTTTCCTTTGATGGCTGTCACGCCGGATCCGACCTTTTCTATGGATATTCCATAAACAGAATTCTGTTCTTCATTTGCTGATTCCAACCGGAAACGGCGTGTTTTGATACCAAAGAGTTCATCCATTTTTCGGATGCTTCTCGGAGTACAAAGCTCTGTTTGAGTTCCGGGTTCATAATCTGCAATCAGAGTGCCGCCTTTTTCCACAAACCGGATAAAAAACTCAATTTCCCGGTCTGAAAGTGCAGTTGCTTCTGGAAGAATGATGACTTTAAAATTTGTTTTTTCCAATTCATCAGGCGCGACAAAACGATAAGGTATTCCCATATCCTCCATTGCTTGTGCAAAGGAATTTTCTTTTTCCCAATAATCCGTTTTTCTTGTTTTAAGGAAATTGGAAATCAATGAATTCTGTGAATGAAGAATTCCGACGTGATCGGAAATTTTTTCCGAATGATAAAGCAAATCTCCCGGCCCTGATCTGAGCAGCCACATCAAATCCTTGTAGAATGTCCGAACTCCGGCTGATTCCATATTGGGCAGTACAAAAACATGACCGTACCAGTTATTCGTACTTCTTGCCCCTTGGAAAACGCTTTCCCAGACACTGTACCAAACGGAACCTTCAGGGTTGGTGTAACCGAAATAACTCATGATCAGCCGTTTATTTCTGTTGAAAGAAGCCGTGAGCCGAACCGGACCGTAAATGCTGACACAATCAAGCTGTGACATATTCCGGAAGTTCCAGTTTCCTCCGTAAACATGAGGCGGATGATTCACCCCTGTAGGACCGACAAGTGCTTCCGGATAAACGGCTTGAATATTCCGTTTGCATTGCAGCATGGCGTCCAGAAAGACTTTATCCATGAATAATCTGTGTTCGACCCAGGGAGCCGGAACCGGATGAGTCAAAATCTCAATGCGTGTCATGGGCATGACATCTTCCCATTTTGCAAAATCAGTTTTCCATATTGCATTCAGATTTTTCAATGTCCCGTGCCGTTCCTTCAGCCAGATACGGAACTTTTTCATGCAGTGTTGGCAAATACAATTATCAAAAGGGGAATTGTAGTAAGAAATACTCATTTCATCGCCCAGCTGGAAGATTTTCCGTGTAGAAAATTCTTCCATCAGACGTGTTCCGGCAATCCCGCATTTACTGGAATCAAACCGTTCCGGATTGCTGGGACAGTTTTTCCGGGCAAGGTATTTTTTATCGTGAGTCTTTTCCCAAAGATCCATACCTTCCCGAATGTGGAAAGGTCCATTGGAAAGCCAATTCAATCCGCTTTCCAGGGGAGAATACCGGAGCATTTTTGCATACGAAGGTTCTGCAGGAGAACCATTATACAGAAAACTGAATCCAAAATCACGGAAAATTTTCCAATATTCCGGGTAGATATATTCCGGCAAACCATCTCCGCTGTTCCAGAGAAGATTTCCGAAATGGCTTGATGAATCCATTTTTTCAGGAAGGTGGAATTCCCGGATATAACGATCCGCTGCTTTTCCATTCTCCCGCAAAACGACTGTAATTTTATGGAAATTGGAAACTGTATTGGCTGTGTCCCAATTGAACTCAAATCCGGTTCCTTTTTTCAGCAATCGTCCGTCAATATCGCAGATCTCATATTCTGCCGTTACGGAGGATGTGAGTTTGCTGACCTTTATACTGCCTTTCAGTCCATTTTTTCCCTTTGAGATTGTGACCCTGCGGATCCGTGGGAAACGTTCTGTCTCTGTCACGGCATAAGCATAATCTCCGGATTCTGCAATCGCATGAATATAATTCTCTCCATTGAACAGATCCGGAATTTGTACTGTGCTTTTTCCGGCAGGCAGTTTTTTTGTAAATGTTGAAATCAGTTCTGTGTATGAATCAAACACCGTGAAATGGATTTTATCAGGTTTTTGAAGGGTTATTTCCGCTGTGTTTCTGTCAGCAGAGAATGTCTTGATCACCTGTTCTTTTCCATTGACACGATCCATTAATTGTGCAAGGATGGCAAACTGATATTCCTGGAAACGGTGTTTTAAGGAAAGCCTCTGAAATTGATGGATTCTGGTTCCATTTCGCGGAACGAGCCATCCCTGAACTGCATAATCCAAAAGGATGATTTTCCCTTTTCCATGAACAGCTTCCCGGATTTTTACATTTGTAAAAAACGGCGCTGCAGAGAAATCCATCTTCCGGGAAATTTCATTAGTGATTTCTCTACCTCCGGAAAGGATTTTTTCTATGTCAGAAGAACTCTTTTCCGGATTGATAATCAGCAAACCGGCACCCCTCTTTACATCATCAAGAATTCTACTCCTTACAGCGGCAGGCAGTGAACTCCACACATCATAATGCTTGTCCCAAGGTGCAAACACTCCGCTTCCAATCAGAAATGTATCATACTTCCGGTTTTTCAAAAATTCCTGAACCTGATCACAACCTGTTTTATCTTCCACATTCGGGATAGTACACGAAATTCTCCATGACATACCGTAATTTGTCGGGAATATGACCGGAATCACCGGATTCATTGGTCGACGATGTTTTAATTCAAAAATATCCTGGATCCCATTCAAAGGAACAAGTGCCAAAACATTGGGTCTTCCTGTTTTTGTCCATGAAAAGTAAGGAAGAAGATTTGTATCTTTGAATTGATACTGCCACGGCTCCTGATTCAATGCAGATTTCATTTTTTCCGGTGAAGGTACCGGACCTTGCCCGCAAATCAGATCAAAAGATTTCTTCCCATCCCTGTAAAATTCTACAGTGATAAAAGAGTTTTTCTTCAATAGCTTGAGCCCAGTAAAAACGAACTCAGAGACCTGACCGGTCTTAATATCGATCTTCTTTTCACCGCTCTTTTTTCCATCCACCAGAAGAACGAGTTTTCCGGAGCAGGTCATAAATCCGGAAATCTTTCCCCTGATATTTTCTTTTTCAATGGAAACGAAACCTTCTCCTTCAGGACCGGCCCCGGAAATCTCCGGAAGATGGGCAGCTGCAGCAAATAAAATCGTTGTTTCCATTGCAGAATCTTCCGGGATCGATTCCGGAATCAATCGGAACTCTACGGTGTCAAGAGGACTGAAGGATTTACAGAACCATGGATAAATGATCCCAAGTCTGTAATATTCCGGCATTACAATCATGCCGCGTCCGCTTTTTCCAATCATTCCGAGCCAGTTCCGGGTATGATTTACTATCATCTTTCCATTTGTCTTTTCCGAAGGAACAAATTTCTGAACACCGGATGTACTGGCGAATTGAAATTGATTTTCTTCGCCCGGAACTCCAAAGTAACTGTGCATCCAGTACTGGATCGTTACAGGAGCCATATTTTCTTTCTGGTTGATGATCCGGAGTTTGCAGGATAAAACTTTTTCTCCTGCATTCAAGGTGTATTCCCGTTGGATTTTCTGAAACTTCCATAAAAGTTTGGAGTTGCGGGAGGTAACGCGGAAGGCACAGGAATCCGGAGAGTTTCTGACCGATTCAAATGTGTAATCACTGTCCCGGAAAGAGAAATCCATAACGGGAATTTGATCTTTACATGCGCCTGCAGAATTTGAGCCATCTTTGTACCAAGTCAACTCTGTCCGGCCTTTTTTATCATAAAAAGAAATGATTTTTCCACCCGGATTTGAGAATTTTACACGGAGCCATTCATTCTCAAGAGTAGCGCTCCCGGTTCCGATCTGCATTGTAACAGCTGCATTCAGAACCATGGAAAAAAGCAAAAAAATCCCCAGCCATATCTTTTTCATACAATACACCTCTGGTAAAATTTGTCGTTAGAAATTCTTCACCGGGAATTTTATTTTCCCGGAGCTTTTGTCAAATCTACAACCAGGTCGTCAAGTAGAATGTTGGAATTTTTATCAATAATGAGAACCGGAAAAGCAGAAACATTATGATGCAGTTTTTTGTTTTTGATCAGCGGACTGATCTTAGCCGTGTAAGTGAACTGCTTATATTCTCCTTCAACAGGCTTCATTCCTTTGGATGCTACGGTCCAGAGGAATACGGAATTTTTAGCACCTTCCGGGACACCGTGCATCAAATAACCGATCCGGAATGTTCCTTCCCCTTTTGCATAAATCGTAAATTTAAGAGTATCACCTGTTTTCACAGGAATGGCTTTCCAGTTTATCAGAAAAAGTGTACCGGAACCTTCCGTTTCCGTTTCCATGGCAAAATTTCCGCCATGGACATCTTCTTTTTCTTTTGCCATGGTCAATGTAAATTTTTTGGAAAGACCTTTATTGATCCCCCATCCTTCCGGCATAAGATTTCCGGCTTTATCCGCCTTGCACTTTTCAAAATCTCCATTGGAGTTGACGATTTCCGCATTCAATCCGAAAAATGCAGCTGTAACGGCAGTAATAAGAAGTTTTTTCATGATATTCCCTTTCTGTATTTTATTTTATAATGTAGTCATAGGTCCATGCAGAGTAAGTCATGATTGGTCCGCCATGCAAAGTAAGGTATGAATTTGTCTGTCCGACATGACCATCAAAATATGACAAGTTGATCATTCTGCCGTCATCATGATTTTTCCAATTTTTTGCGGCAGCGTCTCTGGCGCTGTTCCAAACCCATGAGTTATTGGCAGAATCATGCAGATAAAGTCCATCACGGTTATCTGCAAAAATTGGAATCTGGGCAGGTTTGCGGATCCGGGCTATCTTGCCTGAAGTAACGGAATCTTTACCTCCAATACCATCATTCCAGTTGGTCCCACGGCTGAGCGCACAATAACTTAACGGAGAATAACGATTTGTTGTACGGTTCGTATTGGTTACACGGTCTGAAGGACAATAGAAGACCGTTTTCATCCCCAGGAGATCACTTGTATTATCTGAAATATTGATCAGCGGAGCTATCAAAGCTGTCCATGGTTTATTTCTTGTGGGATAAAAATCATCATTTCCGCTGGAATATAATAAAAGCCCCATTCCGATTGATTTCAGGTTATTTGTACAAGAGGCTTTGCGTCCCTTTTCTCTGGCACTGTTCAATGCCGGCAATAACATTCCAGCCAGAATCGCAATAATTGCAATCACAACCAACAGTTCAATCAAGGTGAATCTTCTTTTTTCCGTTCTCATTTTTTCTTCCTTTTTGTTGTTTTGTTATGATATTCTAAAACTATCTCTGAATATTACATTTGCTTCAAGAAAACGGGTGGTATCGGATATTCCTTCAATGGCTTCTAATGCCATATCCGCAGTCATGATCCCCAATTCTTCCTGGCATGGATTTATCGTAGTTAAAAACGGAGTTCCGTTAAATGGTACAAGCTGTTCGATATTATCATAACCGATCAATGCAATATCTTTCCCCGGCTTTATCCCCTTCTCCTGAAGAACATCTGCGATTCCAAGAGCTGTCAAATCAGAAGCACACCATATCAGCTTTTGTTTCAAAAGCAAATCTATATTTTCCCGTGCAAATTCCGAAGCTGCCCAGCGGTCAAAAGCAAAATTTAATTGGCTGGGGGTATACAGTTCCACTTGTATTGCAGATTCATCCCAGCCAAGATTTCCCATGGCTTTCTGCAAATCTTTCAATTTCTTTCCCGATGACGGAATCCCTGTATAAAGGATTTTCCCTTTCCAGCATTCCGGGATTTTCTCAAGTAATTCTTCACAGGCTTTGACTGTACTTAACTGGACTCCGGAGATCCCGGTCGGAATATTCTCTATATTTTCGGCAAGATAAATGATCGGTTTGTTCCGGGCTTTGATCGTTGTCTCAATTGAAGTATCGATCATTGCAGGCGTGAGAACATAACAATCTGCAGCCTCGGACATCAGAAATTCTGAAACCTGATCGTTCCGGGAACTTCCGGGTTTCTCTGCCCAAAGGATCGAAAGCGTATAATTCCTTTCCTGCAGCCTTCCGCAAAGCCCCTTTATAATCGTCCCAAAAACAGGACTCGACAAGTCATTTTGAATTCTTCCAAGGATAAAGCCAACCCGATAAGTTCTCCCCGTCACAATAGAACGGGCAGCTGTATTCGGACGGTAATTCAGTTCGTTGCAAATCTTTATGATCTTTTCCCGGACAGCAGAACTGATCGTACTGCCTTTTTTTGCATGGAGAACCCGCGAAACCGTGGATGCATTGACTCCTGCACGTTTTGCAATTTCAGATAATGTAATGTTTTTTTTCATATTTTATCATCTTCCAGCAATATTTTCTTCAATACTATAGCATATGTTTTGCACAATGCAAGCGCTTGCACTGTTTTTTTACAAAATTTGTCCATAAGGCAGTGTAACGAACTTTCTGTAAAATTGCATATATCGGAGGGGTAGAGTTATGCATAGTTGGCACTCCGTCGAGAATGGGTCTATCCAACTCGTCGGAGACGGAGTGTTAACTGTGTATAACTCGGTTGAAAATCCGA
>JAFVTF010000099.1 GCA_017503375.1 Lentisphaeria bacterium
AGTTCCTCGGTTAGCGCGAGGGCTTGCGAGTTTCAATACACGCCCCGTGCGGGACGGGGCGACTTTTTATGATAGTCGAAAGTTAAAATTAGATATAGTTTCAATACACGCCCCGTGCGGGACGGGGCGACCGAGATCACCTGCTGCGGCGTTGCCGTCAACGTTGTTTCAATACACGCCCCGTGTGGGACGGGGCGACAGGTTTAATTTTTCCGAACCGCCTGTATTTTTGAGTTTCAATACACGCCCCGTGTGGGACGGGGCGACTCTTACTGTCTAATGTATAATATAGCATATGTTTTGTTTCAATACACGCCCCGTGTGGGACGGGGCGACCTTCGCTTCCGAGCGAGAAAACAATTATTAAAGAGTTTCAATACACGCCCCGTGTGGGACGGGGCGACTCCGATCGCGGAACTTTACCCGAGCCATCTTCAGTTTCAATACACGCCCCGTGTGGGACGGGGCGACCATGATTTGCTCCGCGTATGGCAACAAGCAGTGGTTTCAATACACGCCCCGTGTGGGACGGGGCGACCCGGTTCCTGTCTGGGCATTGTCTTCGCTGAACGGTTTCAATACACGCCCCGTGTGGGACGGGGCGACTATTTTCTGACATAATTCAGAGACACGCATCAGTTTCAATACACGCCCCGTGTGGGACGGGGCGACAGTAGAATTTCCGGATGGATCTGTTATTCCAGTTGTTTCAATACACGCCCCGTGTGGGACGGGGCGACCTTTTGAGCGAAAATCAATTTTCTATAAATTTTTTGTTTCAATACACGCCCCGTGTGGGACGGGGCGACCATTTTCCGGTTTCGGAAAGTAAAGTTTCAACAGTTTCAATACACGCCCCGTGTGGGACGGGGCGACAATCTGAAAAAGTTGTTAAATATTATCCTAACAATGTTTCAATACACGCCCCGTGTGGGACGGGGCGACCCGAATATCATCGGCAGAAACATTTTTTTTCTTAAAGTTTCAATACACGCCCCGTGTGGGACGGGGCGACAGGTTGTTCATAACTTACTGCGTCTCAAGGTATTTTTCAAGTGAATCCGCGAAAATATTTATATTTTTTTAAATTGTCAATGAACACAACTTATAAGTTTCTGTTACTGTCTAAAATACAAGAAGTTACAACTTGCGCGAATCTCCCGATCTAGAATATGACAGCAACTGTTTCGCGGAAAAACTTTTACAATATTAATGTTTCTTCCACATCAACAGCCATTTTCGCGCCGCAATGTTCTACTTTATTTTTGTAATTACTGCCTAAATAATAGAATCGTAAACTGTCAAGGTCCGGAGAATAAACCGACAATAAACTGTTTTTCAGATTAAGCCATTGCACCGGATCAACATTACATTCAAATACAGAATTTTGTACACGGATACCATAATCTTTACAGATTTTGGCAACAGTTCTCAATCTTTTCTTTCCGGCAGGATCAACTGTTGAAACATCATAACTGACAATAACAAGCATTATCTTCACCTACTTCCAAAGGAATGGCGGATATGCATCTAAATCCCCGCGCAGGAAACGTGATAAAAGAAGAGCCTGCGCATGCGGCAGCAATCCGATTTCAATTTTTTCGTTCAAGAATGGGTGATTAATTAACTCTTTTTTCTTTTTCTGCCAAGCAAGCAGAACGGTTTTTCTGGCATCATCTTTTAATGTGACTGCACCGGTTTCGGAAAAAAGAAAATCCTTTTCAGAAATCTGATTGAGATTTATCAGAGATAAAACAGTACGGTCAGCGAGGATGGCCCTGAATTCTTCAATGAGATCCAATGCAAGAGAGGGACGTCCGGGACGCAGAGAGTGGAGAAAACCGATTTGCGGATCCAGCCCGACACCTTCCAAAGCGGCTTCGCAATCGTGAACCAGCAAGGTATAAAGAAATGAGAGCATTGAATTTACGGGGTCCAATGGAGGGCGCCGGTTTCTGTTTTTGATTTGAAAATTACTGTTTTTATTCAAAAGTAAAAGATTAAATACAGAAAAATAGAGTTTTGCGGCTTCGCCTTCGATACCGCGGAGAGTATCAAGATCAGAAACAGAATCCAGCCGACGGACCATGTGAGCCATAAGCTGAATGATTTCAGAACATTTTTCATTTTCGCCGTGGTCACGCTGGTATCGCTGGAGAACGGTTCGAGTGTTAAGGATTTTTCCAGCTACGATATTTTTTGCGACAGAACTCGCAAGATACGGATCCATAGAAACTTTCATCTGGGCAGTTCGGAGCATTACATTTCCTGAGACAGGACCTTCAACTCTTGCGAGAAATTTGCCGTATTCCGTCAAAAAAGAAATTCTTATTCCGCATTCTGCACAATGACCAAGAAGGAAAGGACTGCACATAACGTTTCCGAAACAAATGATTCCAGAGAGAGTATGCAACGGCAGGCGCAGGATATTTTTCTGTTCTTTTTCCGCGACCAGACTTTCGCCTTCCAAATGCAGATAAATGCCTTGAGTTGTAATATATAGCGTATTCAAGAATTTTTTCATTGTATCATTTCTCCAACATATTTTTTCAACCATTGAGAGGCATTTTTTCCATTGGATGTGATTTCCGGCTGGCAAAGGTCCCGCATGGAACAGGCTTTACAGGAATCGGAAACGACAGGTTCCGGCGTTATACCGGATCGGAACAATGTGTGAATTTTTTCTGTTATCTCCGCTGTCAAATCCCGGAGTGCAGGATTGAATTCAACAATGACACGAGACTTTGTCTTGTGATAAAAGAGGGCACCGGATTCTATCTTGACATTCATCATTTCTTCCAGACAGATTGCCTGAGCACACAGCTGAACTTCATCAATTGCGGTTGATTTTACAGTTCCATGTTTATATTCAACAGGGAAAGGTTTCCAACGACCCTGTACCCCATTGAGAATAACAGTATTTTCAAAAGAATCGGACTGTTCAGATTGAAGATAAAATTCCACGACATCAGCAATTCCGGTAATTCCAAGGGTACGTGAAAATAACCGGACGGCAGATACTTTACGGACATTTTTTCTGGATTCTTTTATTCCGGAATCAATTCTTTCATGATTCAACTTTCCGGATGCAGTCAGGTAATTTTCGCTCCATAACTGTTCAAGATGAATCAGGGCACATTGCCGCGGACAGAAAAGATAGTGCTGCAAAGCCGAGATCATTATCATGTCATCATCAGAATAATTCATAATACATCGTTAAAGGGGATGGCTTCCCGCCGTAAACGGGAAGCCTGAATCCATTCTGTTACTTTTCAATCAGTTCAACCCCTGCCGGAATATTGGCAGAATCAACAGAGACATCATAATCAGCAAATTTCCGGGGAACAGCCACGCCGTCTTTTTTGGAAATTCTGACGAGATCGAAAAGTTTATGAGCCGGAGCATTTCCCAAAGCTGTACTGTGTTTGAAGACAAACAACTTCTGTACAGCCATCAGACCGCGTGCAGCAGAATGATCATGATCAAACATATTGACCAGAGCAGTCCAGAGGACTTCCAGATCCTCCTCAGAGAAACCTGTCTGAGCGGCAAGAGCCGGAGAAATGAAACCACAGGCGGTATATAAACCATAAGGGATAGTATTTTTTCTTCCCATTGTTCTGTTATCGCCGGACTGTTTTTCAGCTTCTTCTTCAGTTGCCACAGCCATTCTTGTAATGGAATGTTCCTGAATTACAACAGGATCCACAGATCTTCCGAAAGTAAATTGGACGGGACCGCGCACCTGGCCTGCATTTGCGCCGGTGGACATAACAGCACCGAATGTTCTGATATCAAAGTAATCTTTGCACATTTTCATTCTGGCCTGCTCCACTTCTTCTTTTTTTCCTTTCGCCTTTTTATCGGAAACATCCAGGGATATCCCGAGCTCATGATATGCTTTGGCAATCATATTATTCAGGATTGCTTTTTCTTTCACAAAGATATCATATCCCGGTTCGCCGGATTTTGTCAATTGGATAAAGTTTCTGACTTTCCGTTTCAAGCAGACATCAGTGATAAGACCTTCACCGGTTTCGGCATCAATTCTAGGGAGGTTTCCTGCATCGGGATCTCCATTCGGGTTTCCATCTTTGACATCGAAGATGATCATGAATTCATAGCGGTTTTTCAAGTTTGATTCGCTCATGGCAAAACTCCTTAGTTCAGTTGTTATCATTGTTATGTTTTGTAAAGAAATCTCTGTTCTGATGGTAATATCCGATAGCAAATATTCCCTGATCATTCAAGGAAAGATGTGATGGAAATGTTTTTACCGGTTCAAGAATTTCTCCCAGCAGATTTTCAAAGTAAATTCTTCGTCCCTGATGTTCGATTTTGGCAAGATGATGATTTTTCAATCTCATCAGGATGGCAAAAACAGTTCCGGGAGTTGCGGAGGCGGAGGCATAAAAGCGGTCACGGATCGTTGCATTGATTCCGGGATTAGCCTCCATTTGGATTTTTTCGAGGACCGCAAAAAGCCGTCCCAGCCTGTAAGCAATGTTGAGGTTTTCTTTGTCGAGACTCATAGAAAGACTCCTTTCATTATTTGGATTTGAAATTCTCAATTTCCGATTTATAAAAGCTTTGATCAACTGGGCGCGGTGATAAGTTACCGAACGTTCTCTTTTGCTTCTCAGCATAACTTGCTGAAACAGCGTTTCGGGGAACGGAGCCCCTTCAAGAATTGAGCGGAGAAAATCACCTTCCAGATTTGGAATAATGTTTTCAGATTTCCCCTGGGCTGCAGTGGAAAGCAGCAGACGCCACAGAGATGGATAATCCGGAAATTTTTCATCATGAACGATTTGCAAATCATCAAAATACTGACGGATTCTTGCTGCTATTTCGGCAACAGTCCCTGTTTGCCAGAAGCGTATCGAAATACGTGCTGCATTGGGAGCCAGCCCCAGAACATAGAACATATTGTTATCGTCTTCGGTAATAAATTTCCCATCAGATAAAGAGGAATAGAAAGACTTTATACGTTCCGTTCTATCATCGGGATCATCTTTTTCTGAAAAGAAAAAACCGAAATCAGATTCCATTTTATCCGCTTTTCCAGCCCAGAAAACAATTGTAGATTCGCCCAGAAACATCTTTTGATCAGAATTTTTCGCCAACAGGGTATTCAATGCAGTTGAATAAGCAAATTCAGCCTCTTTTCCGACAGGGGCATTATCTCCCTGCTTTTTCCGGAAAGAATTTGCTGCATCAAAGTTGAAAGAAACGATATTCCCGCCAGTTGTATTTGTATTCTTCACTCCTTTTATAGAGGTATGCAGTTTTGCCGTTTCAGTAAAATCTCCAGTCACAAGACATCTGTTTTTTTTCACATTATCGCAAGGCTCTGTTTGTTTCAAAAGCGGCATTAATGCTTCATCCCGGAAAACCGGAGAATCAGAATCGACCAGGCGGAAAGAGAGAAATGCACATTCCTTTTTTGCATCAGCCCATGAATGATAGTTATTTAATGCTTCATCTATTCCGGGAGATTGCAAAAATTTCAATACAGCAGCAACAGAAGGAACAGAAGAATACGGCATCAAACGTTCAAGAAAAGCGGAATGCTGTTCTTTGACACGAGGTTCTTTGCTTTTACAGACAATACCGAGAGCATATTCCACATTATCCCATAAAAGATTGGAGGCAACTCCGCTGGATCTTTTAACACCTTTTGGAACAAGGAAGGATTTTGCTATCAGCTTTTTATCTTTTTTCTCTCTGGTATCTTCCAGATTGACAAGGTTTCCCTCTCCGTCAATAACAATGATGAACGGCAATTCTTTTATCTCCCAACCAGCGGGAGCGATTCCGGAGTCCGGATCAGAAGCTTTCCGGTCATAATATTCTTTCAACGCCTGAAGAATCATTTGTACACCTCTTCAGAATTCACATCTGGAACAATAATCACGCCCTGCTCCATTCTGGGACGGTAAAACATCGGTTTGATATCATTCGGATTGGAATAATCCATATCGTAAAGCATAAAGCCTAAATCTCTTGAATCACTGATGGGCTTTTTTTCTTCCAGTTCCGGCTGTTTGATCAGGCGGAACGATGAACAGGAAAATTCCCTGCATCCAAGATATGGATGAGTAAAACAGCGACCACGTGATGCCCGGTTATCAAACATTGCGGCATATTTTGCTTCTTTTTCATCCGGCCGATCCTCAAATATCCTGATTGTTTCAGTCTCTTCTCCGTCAGCAAGCCATTCCGGAGACGTATTCATCACTTTTGCACGTTCAGCAGGCGGAATATAATCAAACTCCGCATACAAACGGTAACAGACATCTCTGAGTATCAAACCGGCACGCTGCTGTCTGCAATCTTCGATAAGGATTCCATCGCTTTTCGGAGTTGCAACAGCAGACACCTCATTTCTCCGGATCGTACACCACCGGATTGGATTCATCACTTCAATTTTTGTAATTCTCCAACGGATTGCCGGTTTCCAGAATATCGCCCGGTAAACTGCTGCCGCTGCGGATGGAGTGATCACATCATAACTGACGCGTTCCACTTTCATCTCGGGGCGGGTAAAGCAGGCATAATCACCGGTTACTTCCAGACAAAAGCCTCTCATTGAACCACCTTCCTTTCATTGTTCTCAGCAGATCAGATCTTCTGCATCAATCTGCCCGAAGTTAATATTTACACCAAAATTTTTATCGTATAACACCAATTCATCGGGATAGCTCTGTATAAAGATTCCCGGATGATATTCTTTCACCATCCCGGCATTGATAAAAGTTTCCATGACTGTCCGGGGGATATTTACGGTGCTGCGCTGAAGTTTACGCATCAGAATCCGGTTCGGTTTTGAATATTTCAATTCATTGATCAAAGCATCATTTCCACCGTAATAAACAATCAGCGGCAAAGAATATTTATCGTCAATCATCCGGAATTTTTCAGATGCTTCTGCAAATGATATACTTTCATCACGAACATTTTTAACAAGCAGTTTTTCAAATACCTCTCCGGTGTCATTGCATTTTTTATAGTAACTTTGAAAAAAATCGGGATAAACAGCAGGATTTTCCAGAGAACATGTTTTTGAAGATTTCAATATATCGGTTAAAGCATCCTCCGCTTTTCTCATTTCCCCGACAGGAGAGGCTTTCGGGGGAATAAATACAACAGTTCTGCCAAGTTTCTGCAGCCGCCCTTCCCTGTTGCAGCGGCCGGCACTTTGCATCACAGATGCCAGACCGGTATATGCTCTGTAAACAACGGGGAAATCTATATCAACTCCGGCCTCGACAAGACTCGTGGCAATCGCCCGGATTTCTTCATTATTATTCAACTTTTCTTTGATCTCTGCAATCACTTCTGAACGGTGAGTTCCGCACATCAGCGCAGATAAATGAATGGTTCCTTTCGGCATTTTCTGCCAGAGTTCTCTGCAATCAGAACGGGTATTCACAATACATAAAACCTGCTTGTATCTGCACAGTTCACCGGAAATATCATCCCAATTGTTTCTGTACTGCAAATCTTCCGGGAATTGTACATCAACACGTTTCAAGCGGGGGAAAAGATTCATTTCTGGCGGGATAATCTCTGTAACATTGCGGAGTCGGCTTCCTCCAGGCTGTGTTGCAGTCGATAACACAAAAGATGTTTTATAATGTTCCGCCAGTTGGTTGATTGCATCACAGCAGGGGGTAAGCAATGACACTGGAAGCAATTGAAATTCATCCAGAATCACAACACTGTTGGCGATATTATGCAGTTTTCTGCACTTTCCGGGAGCAGAGCTGTAAAGAGACTCAAAGAATTGAACAGATGTCGTTATGATAATCGGAGCATCCCAGTTTTCCGATGCAAGAGATGATTGGAGAGTCTCTTTCTCTGTATCGAAATTTGAATGGTGTTCCACTATATTTTCATCACCGAAGATCTCTCTCAATATTGCAGAAGTCTGCTCTATGATTGAGGTATATGGAATGACGTAAATGATCCTTTTCTTATGATATTTTACAGCATGAAGCAGCGCGAATGCCATACCGGATAAAGTTTTTCCGCCGCCTGTCGGAACTGTCAAAGAAAAGATTCCGGGATTTTTTTCTGCAGATTTTTCACAGACATGCCGGATTTCCGCACGAATCCGGTTCACTTCTGTTTTTGCAGCGCCGTTCTGTTTTTTATCCAGAAATTGAAAGAATTTCTCTGACAGTTCTGAAAGTTCCGGATATCTCCCCCGTCCGGAAAATCTTTCCGGAGACATAAACTTTTCAGTATCAAGAAAATCTGCATCAACAAGACAGGAAAATAACATTCTGAGCCAGAATGCAATATCTTTTTCATTTATCTGCCATGGAAGAGTTATCTGTTCCGCAATCTGTTTCCATTCTTTTTCATGAGATGCTATCCATTCTTTCACATCCGGCTCTTCTGAAACGGAAGACTCTTTCTGATAACGTGATAATAAAGAGATTTTATCTGTCAAACCAGAGTGATGTCCGGCAACACAATAAGAAAAAAAGAAACCGCTCTTTTTTAGATTCTCTTTCAGCCAGTATGCACCAACTCCGGAATGACTGTGTTCGCTGAAATCATAATGGTTATCTTCCAATCCGTTGCAGTGAAGCAAATAACGTTCAAATGATTTTCTGCTCTTTCCGATATCATGAACAAGCCCCAATAATTCAGCAATGGAAGATGAGGAAAAATCCGATGCAAACGTACCGGCAAGTTCTGCAACATTTTTAAGATGGTCCTCCAGGCTTTGCCATTGACTTGCCGGAGTATCCGGTAAACTGTGCGCATATTTCATAAAAAATCTCCCGTTGTCTTTTTTTGAATAATATAACACCTCCAAGTGGACAAAGAAGGTCCATTCTATAAAAATCTTGCAAAAAAAATCATTTTTTTAAAGCAAAGAAACACTAAGAGCAGCAATATCTCCAATACTGTCCCCCAATTCAGCGGGAACTATATCACATTTGGAGAGGCTCAGAGGAAGCGTTTCTTCTTTCAAAACAGATTCCATTGCCGGACGCAGCAAGTCTTCACTGCGCTGGAATATACTTCCTATCACTATCCGTTCCAGATTCAGAATATCAATCAGAACCGACAATGCATATCCCAGACGTCGACCACTTTCTGCATAGACAGCTTTGGCAGATTCATCTCCGGAATATGCGGCTTCGGCAATTTTTTTTGCCGTGATCTTATCCAGATCATCAACGGTCGGACACCAGCTCAGCGGCAGATTTTTCTCTGCATAAGCGCGTCCCATACGGGCAATCCCCCCGCCGGAACAGAACCCTTCAAAAGAACCATATTTTCCATACCCCAAAGGTCCATTTTCCGCAAGCCGGATATGCCCGCATTCTCCAGCCATTCCGCATGTTCCGCTGTATAGTTTCCCATCCAGGATCAATCCAGCTCCCATTCCGGTACCGAAAGTCAGGAATGCCATGTTTTCTGCGCCGCGCCCTGCCCCGAATTTCCACTCAGCAACTGCACAGGCATCTGCATCATTGCAAAGTCTGACAGGCATGGAAAAATGTTTTTCAAGAATCTCGCAGACATGAATATCATCCCAGCCGGGCAAGTTCGGTGGGGACATCACGATTCCTTTTTTACTGTCAAGAGGACCGCCGCAGCTGATTCCGATGGAACTGGGAGCCGCCTGCGGATATTTTTTCAGAAGCCGTTCTGATTCAGCAATAAACCGTTCAATACATGCAAACGGTGTTGGCATATCTGCAGTTGCGTAAACGGCTTTTTCCACAACAGTTATCGAGTCACCGCAAATTTTTCCCAGAATAGCAGCGCATTTTGTTCCGCCGATATCAAACCCTAATTTCCATTGTTCCATAAAATCACGCCTCTATTTCTTTCCAGCTGTATTTTCCGGATTCATAATCAAATGTTTCTCCGTCATCATCGTAAAGCATGAATTTTCCCGGAAGATTACCGAATTTTCTGACATGCAGCGCCCCATTTTCTTTCACAGGAATCACTGCTCCATCCGGAGCAAATAAAGGCATCGGCGAAAGATCATCACATGTTAATTCTATCACTCCGCCATTTTCCACGATCTGTTTTCCTGTATGAAAATCAAACCATTTTCCCGGAGGAAAGATTACCTTCCGACTGTTTTCTCCCGGTTCCAGAGGTGCTGCCATCAAACAATCACCGAACATAAACTGATCCTTGATATCAGAGGACTGGACTTCCTGATACGGGTTGGCGGTATCATCCAAATCACCGGAATGCTGTCGATTTTCTGCCAGGAACATGCCGTAATCCATAAAGAGCGAGCGGTATGGCGGGATACCTTCAAAATGATATTTTGCAAATGCTGTATAGAAATACGGCTGAAGCGATTCTCTCAACTGTACAATTTCCCGGATTGTATTTTCGACTTCGGGGAACATCCATGGAGTTGCATCATTAGCCCAGGCATTCAACAGAAGCATCGGAGAGATTGCAAGGAGCTGGAAACGCCGCACCCACTCTTGAGCTGTTTGGGCTCCGCGAACTTCCGGACACCATAAAGTTCCGGTGAATCCGCAGGAACAGAGACCTGTCACGAATTCCTTAAAATCATAGCGGTCATTATAAATAATGTACGGGAACCCTACGCTGCCGCCATTGGTTGAGCGGGTCAGACCGTAAGTCCGCTGATTATTTTCCCGGTAAATCTCAAATGTGATCCTTTGAAAAAGCAAACCGCAGAGATTCCGGAAAACAAATCCGTTTATCCCGGATGGAAATTCTGCATGATCCGGACAAAGCCATTTATCATATCCATCACTTTCATCCAGTTTATAACCGCTGACACCAATAGAAAAATGAGACTTTCTATGATGTTCTTTCAAAATATTTCTGACTTCGGGAATGTTATAATCCGGAACGATTCCGCACCATTGGAGGTGTGAACCGGAATAGGGATATAATTTTTCATATACAGAAGATTTCTCTGAAATGCAGGGATTTTCCCAGAGATTTACCCGGACGCCGTCTTTCAGAAAATTCCGGATCATCCGTTCAGCGTTCGGAAATCTTGCGGACCAATCGTAAGTACATGGATATGAGCCGCTCTGCCAACCTGGTTCCAAACCGATTACAGATAAGGGAAAATGATGTTTCTTATATTCTTCAACCACAGATTGAACATCATTTTCATCCATTGTCATATTGGTTCTGTGCCACAAACCGAGTCCCCATTTCGGAGGAATAAACCCGCCGCCGCAATAGAGATTAAACCTTGCAACGCAATCTTTCAAGTTTTCTCCGGAAAATAAAATAAACTCCACATTCGGAGAAGCAACGGCAATTTCAATATAATATGGAGCATTGTAACAGCTCCAATCCTTATCCCCAGCCCGGTCATGTTCGCAAATCTTTGCTTTATCTTCTTTCCGGTGAGCGGTGCGGATATAAAGGTCAACCTGTTCCGGTGTGTTGCAGAAAATACCAATTCCATTGGAAGTGACCACGAAAGGGACAGGCGCATGAGTTCTTCCGGAATCTACGCCCGCGTAGTGGTCAACTCTCAAATGATAAACCTGATTTTCTGTGATGACCTGTTTGAACAGAAGACCGCCGCCGAAAACACGTTCCTCATGATCCAATTCCATGCGGAGAACGGTATATTTCCCCATCGTATCAAATTGAATTTTATGTTCCGGACAAGCGGTCTCCGGGAGTTGATTCAACCTGTCTGAAGGTCTTTTTCCGGAAACTCCGGTCAAAGTCAACTCCGGAGTCCCAACAGTTCCGTTCCAAACACCTGGATAACTTTTTTTCCATTCGATCATCATTCAAAAAAGCCTTTCTTCCGCATCCAGTAAGCCGGTGAAGCAGACCACGCATGGCAATAATCCCCGGCGATCCAAGCCTCACGGATGCCCTCTTTCATGAAAGGCTTCCAAAGCGCAAACAATTTGGATTTGTCTTCGATTGAAAGCTGATAACGGTCAGCCGCCATCAGGAGATATTCCATATAATATGTTGTCGGCTGCAAACGGAATTCACCATCAATCACCCGCTTGAGCAACTGTTCCGGCTGGTGAGTTTCTTCCGGCAACCCGAACGCCAATGCCATAGTATTTCCGATAGAAGTACAGATTTTCACGCCGTCATCAGGAGGCAGCCAGCCGCCCGGTTTCCGCTTGGACATTCCGGGTATTCCATCCACATAAGCCTGCCGTTCAGGATCCCAGAGATATTTGTTGAATGCGCTCCGGACGGATGAGGCTTCCCGCAGGAAATTTTCGCAATCCGTGAGTTCACCAAGCCATGAAGCAATATCAGCCATAGCCCTCAGCGCACCGTACCAGAGTGCCGTCATCGCAGTTGTTCCACGGTTTGCCGGGGGATGATGATAGGCGATATCTCCATCAACACCCCAATCAATAAATAGGTAGTTTTCCGCTTCAGAGATCAAACCTTCCGATCCGTACATGGACTTGTAGTGTCGGTAAATAATCGGAAGTACGGTATCATATAACTCCTGAATCAGGTTGAAATCTCCGCCGTGATCCATAAACTCCTTCAACATCAGCACATAACAGAGTTCGTAAGAAGTATGGAACATTTTCCCTTGCTGCCGAAGCAGGAAAGCTGCACGGATCAAATCTGCCCGTGCCAGACGGTTCTCATTATAAGCTGATGCTGCAATATTTGAACATATCCGGTAATCCCCGAAACAACCCAACCCCTCATGGTGAACAGGGGAATCCAGATGGAATCGCTGCATACACATTTCAACGACATTCAAGCAATGATCGTCAAGCTGTTTCATCCATTTTTCAGGATATTTGCAGGGGGATTTTCTGCCCAGCGGGAATGCTCGTTTCCAGAAAATAAACTCCAGTTCAACTTCTCCGGCATCATAGGGTGTCCCAAAACCGGAGGAGATAATATCAATACGGACATACCGGAAACCGTAGATCCGGAATGTTCTGTAACTGCTCTCACCAGGCTTTGACAGAAAACGTTCCTGAGCGATCATATCCGGCTTTACGCCGTATAATTCCTGAAATTCCATAAACAAATGAATACGGGAATTTCCTTTTGCACGAACCTCAAAATGTCCGGCAGATTCTTTCGGGAGTTCAAGAAAAAGTGTAGCAGGACGTCCCGGCTTCACCAGAATTTTCTTGCCGGAACGTTTCACATTATCGCCCTTCCCGAACGGGAACAGATAACGGAACGAAGTGAATTTTTTATTGGTCAATTCAGGTAAATCAAGATCATACAACGGCTGGGTAACTGTCACAGGCACGCAATCTGCTGTCCAGTCACTCTCTTTTACTTCACGATCTTCCCATGCATTCGGGAAATAGGAAGAAGAAATATGGAACTGCCACTCTGAGGCAGAAATCTGCTGATTATTCAAACGACACCACACCCAACCGAACCCGGTGGTATAATCGGATTGCACAATAGGAACAGGAATGACCTGAAAACAGAACTCATTTTTCCCGGAAACAAGCCATTTTTTCACATTTTTGAAGTCAAAAAACCACCAATCCGGAACATCTTTCTTGCCATAATCACCGCCGGGCTCAACAGGACCGTCTTCCACAAATTCGCCGTTGATCAACAGACGAAAACGGCAGCCGGCAGAAAATTCAAGAAAGCAATCGGAACAGGAATCCCAATCATAAAAAAAGCGGAACTCCAATAATGAATGCTTCCACTCGTCAGATCTTGTTCTGTAATCGAAATAGGAATTCGGCAAAGTCTTCCATTGGGGATATTTTGCCGGATCACACCAGACAGCACCAGAAATATTCATGTTCCCTCCTTATTTCTGATATTTGCAGACAGCATTCCACGTTTGTGCTTCCGGATCACTGTAAGGATAACCGTCCGCTGTGGCTGTATAAAGCGCAAGAGGCTCGCCGTTATCATCAAAAAGAATAAATGGTCTCTCCCGCAGGGAATGTTCCCCTCTTATATATGCGACTTGACGGAATTTCCAATCCAGGCCATTGCGGGAAACAAGTTCCACGCCATCGGCTTCACTGCCGCCCACATCTCCGCGCATATCTTTGGCAACCATGTGATATAATCCGTCCTTATCAATCCAGATAAAGGGGTCTTCCACTTCACCATTCGGAGAATCTGCTCCGAAAAGCGGTTCAGGAGTTATTACTTCAAAAGGACTTTCGGGGTTGGCTGCCCGGGCTGCTCCAATAAAAAATGCACTGCATCCTTTTTCAATATATTTTCTTGTTTTGAACAGAACAAATATACTGCCGTCCGGTTCAATCACGGGGGCAGGATTGGAAACGAGAAAACTGTAGAAAGTTCCGGGTTTCGTTGTTATAACAGGTTTGTCCGGACGTTTCCACGGTCCGAGAACAGAATCCGCAATAGCCATCCCGATCCGCTTTGTAGAACGGGCGACTGTTGCAACATCTTTCAGATTATCTTTACGCACTTCAATTGTGAAACTTGTACCGATGTAAAACAGGAGATATTGATTCCCCCTTTTGATAATCTGCGGACAATGCGTTGCACAGCCATCCCAATACTCCGGTCCGCGTGCAGGAAGAACAACTTCCTGAAACTCAAAAGGACCATAAGGAGTATCGGAAACAGCTCTGACAACTTCAGAATAAGTCATCCAGCCCGGATGGAAGGTATGTTCCCGTTTCCATCTTGAAGCAAACATGTGATAACGCCCATCATCTCCGCGGATCACGGATCCGCACCAGACATAATAGCCGTCAATCTTCAATGCCGGCTGAAGCTCATTCCCGAATAACATATTTTTCCTTACTTCCACAGGTAGTGGATCAATACATTCAGATTATAAATCAATCCCGGATTCTGAGTACATTCCGGTTTATGACCGGGAATCAGGCTGACTATTTTCCCATTCCAGGGAGAAATTGCTTCACAGCACTGCGGCCAGGTTTCCCCGTTCACAACCGTTGTCATCAAAGTCATGATGGGACAGGTTTCCTCCAATGCAGTATAAATTTCATCTTCCGGCAGAGAGAACTCTTTCAGCTGCTTTGCCAGAGGATGTCGGGATTTCTGGACTTTCACTGTGCAAGTCCCGATTGGATGAGTTGAAGCAACCTGACCATCCGGGTCATTTCCGCGCGTCCAGCGTAAACCGACGATCTCACGCCACCAATTCCATTTCCAGAAAGCGGCACTGGAACCGTGGAGCAGCAGGATATTACCGCCGCGTTCACAATAGCGTTTGACAGCGGCTTCAGCCCCCTGCCCCGGATGCGGCTGATTGCAAGTATCTCCGATCATATTCAGAATCAGAAGTTCGCAATCTTTTTCCCATTCTCCGCTTTCCAGCAAAGCCCAGTCGTCCATAAAAAAGGTTATTTCCTTGCGGAGAGACTCCGGCAAACATTCAAACTGATGTTTGCCGGGTTCCACACCATAATGATTATCAGAAAAAAAGTAGATCATTTTCTATTCTCACTTGATGTTGATTGTGTAAGTAAAGCTGTAAGCTTTGCCTTTCTTGAAGGTGTTGGGCAGTTTCATGGAAATACCGCTCATTCCGGCAGCTTCTTTCCGGTACTTGAGAACCTGTGTCAAAACAAGTGTCTGAGCTTTTCCGAAATCAATTTCCATACCTTTTCCGTTGGCAGATGTCAGAGAAACCTTCTTTGCTTTGAACGGCGGAACTCCGGAATAACCTTCCATGCTCTTATGGAAATGATGGGTACCGGTAACCTTGAATGCGGGGAACTTGAATTCTCTGCCATCAAACTTGAGTGTACGGTTTTCTGCGAAGAGAGGAACGGTTTCCCACAATTCTTTCAACTTGACATCCTTTGTCGGCATCAAAGTTACATTGAAGATAAGCTTGTTATCTTCCAGTTTCACTGTACGGGAGGTTTTAAGTCCGGTACGGGGAATTTCGCCCTTCATGGTCAGGGTACGTGTCTTTTCATCAAAGGAACGGACTGTCGGAGCATCGGATTCCAATGTCATTTCCGGATCAATGCAAGGTTCTCCTGCAGGCAGCTTGTCATTGACTTTTGCCCACATGATGTTGGAATACATGGCATTGTGATTGTTTCCGAGAAGGACAGGTCCGCATCCGGGAACCCAGATTGCAGAAATTGCACTGGGCTTTGCAGCGGCAATCTGCCATTCACCATAACCGGGACCGCGGAATGCAACGATCTCTTTGGTCGTTCCGGTATCTTTGGTGATTCCCCAGGTCTGCCACAGAGGATAGTTCCAGCCGAGGTAAACGATTGCATAGTACTTTCCGGTGTTCACAAAAGCATAACGTTTTCCGAGTACACGGACAAACGGCTTCGTTTCCATTGCAGGCCAGGTGCTCTTTACATCCTTGTTATTTGCAATCCAGAGATCCCCATAGGTGATTTTATCCCAGACTGCAGAAGATTTGTGAGTGTAGAACCGTGTACGGAAGTTGATATCCGTGGGGCTGACAGTCTGGTCAAAAGAACGCTGCGGACGGAAAGCCTGACGGGGAACAGTCAAATGTGTTTTAAGTTTGTAATAGGTATCCTGATACTTGATGATTTCAGGCATCGGAAGATGTCGGTAAACTCTGGTCAGATGCATATCTGTTTCCAGATTGTATTCATTGTCATGACCGAACCCTTCACTCATCACACCGCAGGAGGACATACCGGAGTCGGTTTCCATTCCGGAAAGAAAAGTGTCACGGTCCGGATTTGCACGGCCTGTTGCATCAGGAGTACACATGCGGCGGACGTTGAATTCTGCAGAATCTTTGATCAGCGGACTCTTTGTGAAATTGTACATATCAGCCAGCTGTTCGGCTATTTTTCCCCACTGATTGACGCAGGTACTCAGATCCATGGTATAACGGAAGCAAGCCCATTTTTCCATCAGATTGATTGCATCAGCTTTGACCTGTGCAGAAAGATCTTTCGGATAAGCCTTGAACCAGCCGTCACCGAAGTTCCACCAATTGGAACGGAAATCAGGTTTCAACTGTTTTGCACTGACAGGAGCATCATAGTAATGATTGAATCCGAAACAATGGGAGAATTTGCAAAGACGCTGTAAAAATTCTTTTTCCACGGGATTTTTTGCTTTGACTTTTTTCAGTCTGGTCACTGCAGGATCTTCAAAGTTGGCAAATGCTTTTGCGGCTTCTTCGGTTCCGCAGACGATCATCGGAGCACCGCGGAAGTGAAGCAAAGTTCCGGGATTCTTTGTCTTGACAGAGAATTTGACAACCTGATTTTTCGGGGCTTTATCAACTTTCAGGAAATTGAAATAGCCTTTTCCGGAAACCATCTTTCCAAACGGAGTTTCAATGACAGCTCCGAAAGGTGCAACCTCTTCTGTGGTGGAAAAACAGATTGCCTGTGTTGCTTCGGGAAGATAAAGATACATCCCATTGGCAAACTGATCTTTGTGGACATAAAGTCCGCACTGTCCGGGATGCACACCTTCCAGAAGTTTGCGGGAAGGTGTAACGGTGATGAAATGATCATAACAGGAGGAAACGCCAAGCCGGTAAACACCTTTCTTTCCGTTTTTCGGAGCTTTCAGGGTTACAACCTGCGGTTTGATCTTTCCGGGATTATCCAGCTTCGGAGAACGTTCTTTTCCCGGAGGCAATCCATTGGGAGAGAATTTCCGGTAATAAGCACGGTAACGCAAATCAAGCCAGATATCACTCATACCGTCTTTGTAACGGAACTCATTCTTCGTGATACCGTCATCTTTCACCAATTTCGTATCAACGATCTTTCCATCCGGATCAACAAGGAAGAAGTATGCCGGACGTTCCCCTTCCAGATTCAAGTTGAGATCACGGACAGTCACGCGGAGGTCAAAACCGCCGCCCTTCTGATCGTAAAAGTAAAATGTCATATTGTCTCTGGGACGGAAGAATTTCTGCGGTCCCAACATTGCTCCTTCATACGTCGGAGCATCGCAGAACATGGAACAGCCGGAAAGAACAATTCCGGCAGCAGCCATCATAAATGCTTTTGCGAAATGTTTGAATCCCATTATAATACCTCTTTCTTATTTTTCGGGGGTGATTGTATAAACGATCTTGACTTCGTCATCTGCCTTGAACTCTTTTCCAAGAGTGATCAGCAACGGTGCGACTGTCTGACCATAGTTTTTGTAACGCGGTCCGAGTTCACAAGGATATGCTTTGTCAAACTTGATCACGATCTTTTTGCCGCAGCGAACAGCTGTCGCCACACCGGGCTTATCCGTCCATTTTCCGTCCACAAGATATTCCAGAGTAAATCCGGGTTTATCTACAAGCAGAGGAATCTGTTCTGCAAAACGTTTAAATTTTGCATCCTTTGCAAACTTGGCAGTTACAGAGAGACGGATTCCGTTGTCCAGACATTCTGTATAGCGGGAATATGTTACGCCGTCAGCCTGGAACATTCCGCCGCGTTCCAGAATTTTCTGTCCGCCGCGCAAAATTCTTGCATTATGATTCCAGTAATCCGGGTAAGCCAATTTTCCATCTGCCAGATCACCGCGCAGCATGTGGAAGGTATTTCCGCTCCAGTTCATACCGGTAATCAATGCGCCGTAACCCTCAAACCACAGCATTGCAGTTCCCTGAAGCTGAGTCCATTTGTAAACAGGAAGTCTCGGATTTTCAACGGTTTTATGACGCTGGTTCTTCGTCCACGCAGAAGCAGTACCTTTCAAATAATGGAACATATAATAGTTGTTCTTCCGGACTGCCAGGAATTCATTATTGAAGTTTTTGGTGAAATTTCTGCTCTTTTCATGGGGAAGTTTCGGATTCTTGATTCCCTCAACACGGAAACGGTTGAAATTATTGTACGGGCTGAAGGAAGATGTGGAATAACCGATTGCATTCGGATTCGCATATGTTCTCGGTACTAAATCTTTTGCCAAAGCCTCATTCCGGTCAAACTTTTCCCGGTTTTCCGCAAAAACAGCAGCAGATTCGACTTCCGCTTTCAACAAAGTCCACCCTGCACTGAACTGGGCATAATTCCAGCCGCCTGCAGTACGGTGAGCAAAACTGCTGGAACCGATCAAACGTCCATCCGGCTCACGAACCACAGAATGCGCCATGAAATCATGCACAGTCCGGCAGCCTTCCAGAGCTTTCTTATCGCCGCTGATACGGTAATAATATGCCTGCAAGCTCTGCCCGAGCCCCTGATAGGTTGCGTCAGCACCGTATGCTTCCTGCTGATATCCGGTTTTCATAAACGGATTCAGAACAGGATCATTCAGCTGATGGATATAATCTTCTGCCAGTTTCTTATATTTTTCATTTCCGTAAACAGTATATAATGCATAGTAACAGTAGGGGAAATGGCTGGACTGGTTTTCACAGGAAACACGGAACATGCTGAACCGGTCGCCGACACGTTTGACGGCATCATACCACAGATCCCGCATTTTCTTGTCTTTGATGGATTTTCCGCCTTCATAGAATGCGGTGACATGGCTGATATAGCTCAACGCATCACCGCCGCAATAATCGGACCAGCTTTCATCGCGGGTATCAGATTCCGCATGGGTCAGATAATACGGCAACGCACCCATCAGAATACGGGTATCAAGTTTTCCGGTATAAGGATTGTACGGAGCTTTCAAGCTGTTCACGATCCCCATTGCAGCAACGTTGAATACTTCCCCGAATTTCGGATCCGCAGGATTCAGATTCTGTTTTTCCAGTTGATAGTTGATGTAGGAGAAAATCCCCCATCCGCCAAGAAGACCATTCAAATTCTTTTCTGCTTCAAACTTATCTTTCAAAGTGCGGAGATCAACGATATCAACTTTCCAATCTTCCGGCTTCAGGCTCTTCAGCCAGTTGTGGATCCGCACCTGATATTTGTGAGCATAAACCGTTCCATCCGGAGCTTTTTCGATACTGCCGCTGATTGCTCTTGCAGTTGCTTCATCCGGACAGAGGATCGCGGGAATTCCTGCCAGACCGAACGCATAATAATTATTTGCTTTCGGGGATTTACAAGTGAACTTCCAGACTTCTCCGATATTTTTGGAAACGTCAAGAGTTCCACGGTTTTTGTTCTTGAGAATGACTTTCCCGTCTGCATCAGTAATCGTATAAGGAACACCGATAAAATGCCAGTCAAGTTTTTTTGCACCTTCCGGAATCAGGAAATAGCAATTCTGGAACTGATTTACATCTGCAAAATAATAACGGCAGCGGGTTCCGTAAACACCATATTTTTTCACAGGAACCGATACCGGATCAACCGTATAATCCAATCCGCTGACACGCATCTGATAAATCCCTCTGGGTGCACTCTTTCCGAAATCATGGGAAACAGTCTTTTTTCCTTTGAACTTGACATAGTCAAAGAAAACTTCGTTTTCCTCAGCATCAAGAATCTTTACAAGTGCTGCACCGTCTTTTGCAGAATTCAGATTTGCACCGATCTTCAGAGGCCCGCCGTTATGCACAAAATAAAATGCCAACCCCTGCGCTTTGTAGGGTCCGCGCGGTGCCGCATCCATACAGAATGCAGCTGCAGCAAACAGAACTACTATCAAAAATTTTACAAACTTCATTTATAACACCTTTTTACTCCGTTACAAAGGTTGAAGGTGCATAGATATACTCAGTCTTGTCACCGCGGATGATTTCGATTGCAAAAACCACATTGGTTTTTTTCAATTTTTCGCCAGCCTTGAATCCGGTGAAATTATCATATTTCACTTTAAGAGTCCAGACTTTTCCGCTGTCATCACCTTTCATTTCATAAGAATCTTTGCCGTTGAGTTTGATCTTCGGCATGGTATAAGATTTGTGGAACTTGACATCGACTGCATCTGCTTCTTTCTGCAGTTTAACGGTCAAAGTCAATTCACCGCCTTTTTTCAGAACGGCGGGAGTCATATCGACAGCAACTTCCGGAACCTTTACCATTGCCATTTTTTCAATGACAATCTGCTTTCCATAGTAATCAAGACGCAAGAACTGATCCCGTTTCACATTCATGGAGTGTCTCACAACATAGGTTCCGGCAGGGACCTGTGTCACAAAACCAAGCAGTTGATGTCCGCCGGGCAGGGATGCGGAAAATGCATTGTACCCTTTGGAACGTTCATTGGATTTTACTTTAACAATGAAATAAGGATAGTCCTGGGAAACAGGAACATATCTGCCAAGATCCTTTGTTCCGCCGAAAACCATATTTTTGGCATCTTTCACACCAATGATCAAACCGCCGTTGGTGCGCCATTCTTTTCCGGCATTGGCTCCGTAAGCGGTATTTCCGCCTTCTTCACTCCAGAGTGTGTTTGCATCCGGATTTCTTTTGAACTCTGCATAGGCACCGAAGGCCAAAGCACCGACTGTCAATGCGACTAATGTTTTTTTCATTTTTTGCTTCCTTATGTTATGTTTATTTTCCTGAACCAAAAATAACAGAACTCCAGGCTCCATTATTTGAACGAATAACCATCTCGCTGACAGAGAGATTTTCCACATGACCATCAACAAATACCATATTGGAACTGCCGCCATGTCTGTTACGGGCAATACACCGTCCTTCATACCGTGCAGTGTAAATGCCATAATGATTGGCAGGTGTCAAGTCCACACCATCTGAGAAATAAAACCCTTTCCCGTTGAGAAGATAGTTACTGTCGATCGCATAAGCTTTTCCGGACGCGTTGATAACATTTTTCATCTTGGGGAACAGCGATCCTTTCGGATTATCAGCCCCGCCGCCTATATAGTTGAGGAGACCGTATTGCGTGTAACCGTAATTGGTAACAGGCACAGTAGTTGCAGGACATTTCAAAATACCTTTCCGGTATTCTGCATCCACATTCTGATTGTATTCCCCATCTGCCGGGGTATCAATTTTTTGATTGATTCCCATATAAGTACGGGTAAAAACGGTCCATACAATTCCTTTTCCGGTTCCGCCGAATCCGCGAAACGTATTTAATGCCGGAACCAACCAGTCATCATGTTCAGCACTGTAAGAGATCAGCCCCTGCCCGATCTGCTTCAAATTACCCTGACAGCTGGCAATTGCCCCTTTCTGTCTTGCTTTTGTCAATGCGGGCAATAACATTCCGGCAAGAATCGCGATGATGGCAATTACAACAAGCAATTCGATCAATGTAAATTGTTTCTTCATTGAAAAACCTTTATTTTCCATTTCCGAAAATAACAGAACTCCAGGCTCCATTATTTGAACGGATAATCATCTCGCTGACAGAGAGATTTTCCACATGTCCATCAACAAAAACCATATTGGAACTGTTACCGTGTCTTGCACGGGCAATTTGGGCACCTGTATATCTTACGGTATAAATCCCATCATTGTTATTACCACCCGCATCACCTGATCCATCAAAGGCACTGGAACCTTTACCTGTCCAGGGATAGTTACTGTCAACAGCCCATGCTTTTGCCGTAACGCTGAGAACATTTTTGGTCTTGGGGAATAAAGAACCTTTCGGATTATCCGCACTTCCGCCGATATAATTGGGCAGACCGTATTGAGTATATCCGAAATTCTTAACGAGCCAATTGTTTGCCGGACATTTCAATATTCCGTTCTGGTATCCTTTTTCCAAAGTCTGATTGTATGCTCCATCAGCCGGGGTATCAATTTTCTGGTTGATTCCAAGATAAGAACGGATAATTACGGTCCATACAATTCCCTGTCCGGTTCCGCCGAATCCGCGATAAGTATTCAGTTCCGGAACGATCCAGTCATCATGATCGTTGCTGTACCCGATCAAACCCTGCCCGATCTGTTTCAGATTTCCCTGACAGCTGGCGATCTGCCCTTTCTGTCTGGCTTTTGTCAAAGCGGGCAATAACATTCCGGCGAGAATTGCGATAATCGCAATCACGACCAACAATTCGATCAATGTGAATTTTCTTTTCATAAGTTCCTTCTTTTTTCTTGTTAATCAATTCTGTTCGGTTGATAATTTCTGGTTCCACCGGCCCCGAGCAATGCACTTACCCAGGAACCATTATTTGTTCTGCGTTTCATCTCTGCGAGAGAAAGCAATTCCACATGACCATCAACGAACACAAAATTTGTTGCATTACCATGCAGATTCCGCCGGATATGATTTCCATTGCTGCCCAAACTGAAAAATCCATGACTTCTGGCTGTGGATGTATCACCCTTTGCATTGTTGAAGTCAAATGCCTGATTCCCCGTTGACGGATAGGTACTGTCGCCCAGCCATGCCTTACGGGTGATTTGAACGATATCTTTCAGTTTGTTGATATTCTGACTGCCGTTGCCCATATATTCAGTCATACCGTACTGAGGACTTCCTAAATTTTCAACCGATGCCACAGTTCCGGGACATTTCAGAATACCTTTTTTATATGCAGCTTCCAGCTTTGTTCCATAGAGACCGCCCTTCGGAGCAAATTTCTGACTGATTCCCACATAGGAACCAATGAACCACGGCCAAGGGTCATGAGCAGCCTTACTGCCTTTGGCAGATTCTTCCGGTGCCATATTTCTCTTGTCAGTTGCAGACGCCAGTAACCATTCATCATTATCAAGGCTGTATTGAGACAATGCTCCACCCAACTGCTTCAGATTGGACTGACAGCTGGAAATACTGCCTTTCATTTTAGCCTTGTTCAGTGCAGGCAATAACATTCCGGCAAGAATTGCAATGATCGCAATCACAACAAGCAATTCGATCAATGTGAATTTTCTTTTCATAAAAAACCTTTACGATTTTAATTTATTCTGTTCGGCTGATATCTGCGGACGCCGCCGGCTCCGAGGAGCGTACTGACCCAGGAACCGTTGTCGGTTCTGCGAATCATCTCCTGCAGAGAAAGCAGTTCCACATGACCATCAACGAATACAAAGTTTGTTGCGTTGCCATGCAGATTTCTGCGGACTTTTCCACCATTGGAATCCAAAATAAAAATACCTTTGCTTTTTGCGGTGGAAGTATCTCCTAACGCATTAGCGAAATCATAAGCATAATTCCCCTTAGAAGGATACGTACTGTCTGCAAGCCATCCTTTTCTGGATAACTGAACAACATCTTTCATTTTGTAAAGACCATTAGCTTCCTGTCCCATATAAGATGTCATTCCATACTGAGGTTCTCCCAATGCATTCACTTCAACAACGGTTCCGGGGTCTTTCAGGATCCCTTTTCGTTCGGCACCGTTCAGCAGTGCATTTCCACTGTAATATCCTGTTTTATCCGGAAACTGTCTCATTCCGATATAAGTCGTAATATACCATGTCCAAGGATTATATGCAGCATTGCTGCCACTTTCTTCCGGAGCAAAACCGCGTTTCTGACTGCTTGAAGGAACGAGATAATCATCCCAATCCATTGCATATTGAGTCAAAGCTGACCCCAGCTGTTTCAAGTTTGCCTGACAGCTTGCGACATGACCTTTCGGTTTGGATTTGTTCAATGCCGGAAGGAGCATCCCTGCCAAAATGGCGATAATTGCAATTACAACCAAAAGCTCAATCAAGGTAAAGCTAAAAAGCTTTTCCCGCATGCAGGTGGAAATTCCTCTATTTTTCATTTTCGTACAATCCTTTTTGTTCAGCTTTCATTTTTGTAATTTCGAACACCGCCGGCACCGAAAAGGATGTTGGTTCCGGGATAATTCAATTTCTTTATTTGATATTCCATCTCTCTTTCTTTCTTCAGCTCGACATGACCATCAACGAAGACGATATTGGAGGCTCCGCCATGAAGATTTCTGCGTACGTGAGTACCTGTCGGTTCAACAGTAAACATGCCCCCGACATTGGCAGTGGATTTATCCCATATCGGATTGGCAATAAAATCGGAAGTATTTCCGGTATAAACAGAATCTACCAGCCACGCTTTTTTTCCGGTCTGAATGATCTCATTGATCTTTTTTGAGGCTGCGCCATAACCGGTGTGCCCGCCCATTGCAGAGGGCATTCCGTATTGACTGTAACCAAAAGATAAGACCGGAACGGTTGTAGCAGGACACTTCAAAATTCCATTCCGGGATCCTTCTGCAACCTTTACATTATAGACACTTCCGTTTGGATTGGCAGGGTAAACATTATCTGCCATCACGCCAGTATAGGTCTGAAGATAATATCCCCAGCTGTTGAATGCCCCGGAAGTACCGCCCATATTAAAATATGACGTTTTCGTTGCCAACAGCCATTCTTCGTTATCCATGGTATATTGAGATAACGCAGAGCCAAGCTGTTTCAGGTTTCCCTGACAGCTGGCGACATGCCCTTTCTGTCTTGCCTTGTTCAATGCCGGAAGAAGCATCCCTGCCAAAATTGCGATAATTGCAATTACAACCAAAAGCTCAATCAAGGTAAAGCTAAAAAGTTTTTCCCGCATGCAGTTTGACGTAATGTTTTTCATTTTCGGTATAACCCTCTGCTTAACTTTCACTTTTGAATTTAACGGTTCCTCCGGCGCCAAAGAGAATATTTGTTCCGGGGTGATTCAGTTTTTTGATCATAATTTCAATTTCGGAAGCTTTCAACAACTGAACATGTCCATCCACAAATACAATATTCGTTGCGTTTCCATGCAGATTTCTGCGAACGTTGGACCCCATATTATCAATACTAAACTGCCCGTTTGTCTTTGCCGTAGATTTATCATAAACGGGGGTCACATTGAATCCGGAAGCATTGCCAGCATAAGCAGTATCGGCAAGCCATGCTTTTTTCCCGGTTTGAATAATTTCACGGATTTTGTCAATCGGTTGTCCGAAACCGGGGGCTCCGCCACCGACCGTACCGGGCATGCCATATTGACTATAACCGAATGCCGTGACCGGGACAACAGTACCCGGACATTTCAGGATCCCATTTTGACTGGACTTGTCTACGCCAACATAGTAAACACTTCCATTCGGACTCGGACCGTAAACCTTATCAGCTTTGACTCCGGTGTAATCCTGAAGATAATATCCCCAACAGTTAAAAGAAGAACCTCCGCCAAATTTTTTCAAAGATGAATTCTGCGGCAAGAGCCATTCTTCATTATCCATACTGTACTGAGACAAAGCTTGTCCCAACTGCTTCAAATTTCCCTGACAACTGGCTGAATGCCCTTTCTGCCGAGCCTTGTTCAATGCCGGAAGAAGCATCCCCGCAAGAATAGCAATGATTGCTATTACTACAAGCAATTCAATAAGGGTAAAGCACTGGTGCTTTACCCGCCTGCAGGCGGGAGCCGATTTTTCAATTTTTTGCAAATTGTCCATTTCTGAACTCCTTTCTTGTTATTTTAACTATTGTTCGTTTGTATTGAACCCTCTGATCTCTGCCCGGTAGATCTTCTTTATAACAGACACAGAGGGATTATCATTCTTCTTCACAAGATATTGTATTGCATCTTTCATCATCTGTTCCAGCGGCATCTGCAAATAATATGCAGGATAATCATAAAAATCCTGCAAATAGCTGATATCATCGAAACAGAAAACCAAAGGAGCTGATTCCGGCTGAATTCCCATTTTCAGGAACGCCCGCATCAACGGCAAACCGAAACTGCCGTTTTCCAGATAAAGAACATGCGGAATACCATTTTTCCGGAAATATGAAATAAATTCATCGGAATATTCCGAACTGGTCAAAGTAGGAACCATTCTGCATACCCTGATGTCACGTTCGGAGTAAATATTCCGTACCCCCTGTTCCCGGACTTTCATGGACATGATATCGTCAAGAGCTTTGACATAACACAATTTTTCCACGCCCATCTTTTTCAGGAATTCGGCACTCCGCTGAGCCTCCAGCAGGTAATCACAGGAAACATAACCGATCTTCGGATTCTCATATAACCTGTTCACCACAACAGGAGAAATCCCCAATTCAGGCAGACGGGTAAGCAAAGGATTCTCTTTCATCCCGCCGTAACTGCCTGACATTGCACAGATCAAACCATCACAGAAACCTTTTCTCAAAGAGTTCAGATCATTGGAATCATAAAACACCTGACGTACACAAAAAGAACTGCATGCCTTCCGGATTCCGTTGAAAATGATTTGATGATACCAGGGAACTGCAAGAGAATTCAAGTCTGCGGCGAGAGTATAAAATTTCGGAGAAAGCGTTACATCGGAAGCCAAAAGAGAGGAATCCGGCACCCGGACGAACCAGCCCTTTCCTGCCTGCCGTCCGATCAGATTCCCCTGTTCCAGAGAGAGCAGCCCTGTTCTGACCGAACTCCGGCAAATGGAATATTTTGCCGCCAGCTGATTTTCAGACGGCAAAACAGCTCCCGGAGCCAATTCCCCTGATTGGATCTGCTCCAGAAGCTCTTCTCTCATTTTTCCGTAAGACAGTTTACGGCTGCTCATAATGTTCCCTTACTGAGATTTTATACATGTATCACTGACTTGTTGAACCTTATGATATATTATATATCATTTTTCCGTTTTTGTCAAGAGGGGAAAATGTTTTTTTACTTGGAAGTCAGAAGCATGGAAGGCTTGACTTCATGAACTGCCTCTTCCCCGTTTGCAAAACGGATAAACTCTTCCACCATATAATCGGACATGCGGTAAAGTTCATCCTTGAGAGATCCTGCAATATGGGGAGAAAGACGGACATTGGGTATATTGTAAAGCTTGGAACCGTCTTCGGGAGGTTCGGGGAACGTCACATCAAGCAAAGCTGTCAGGTCCGGACGTTTTTCAAGTACGGAAATCAAATCCGCTTCATTGACCTGTCTGCCGCGTCCGGTATTGATGAAGACAGCACCCGGTTTCATGGAGGCGAACAGTTTTTCATTGAAAACACCCACATTGTCATCGCGGTCGGGGAAATGGTTGCTGATGACCTGGGATGTTACAAAAGCCTCTTCCAGAGAAATGGTTCTGCGTTCCGGGTGGGAAGGAACAACAATGACTTCCACATTGAAGTTTTTGAGAAGTTTCTGCAGATGGGTGGAAATCTCCCCTGCCCCGAGCAGAGCAACTCTTGCACCGTACATTCCGCAAGTCACCTGAGACTGTCCGTTCAGGAACTGCTCTCTGGTCTTGAGTCCGGCAGAAATATTGAAATAATTCTTCAAGCCGAGAATGATCTGAGCCAGCGCGAATTCTGCCACAGGAACAGCGTTTGCACGCCATGCGCTGAACAGTTTCACATTATGTTTGAAAAGCGGCTGACAGAATGAATCGGTTGCACCGGCAGCATAGAAAACAGCTTTCAGATTGGGCATTTTTGCCATCTGTTCTTCTGTAAAACAGGGCATTCCCCAAGTGGAAAAGATCACTTCAACATCTTCCAACAATCCTTTTTCAGCATCAGCGGCTGCAAATACGCCCTCTCTCATAGAACAAAGATCCTGAAGTCTGGCAATATTCCGGTCCCCATAAACCCCCTGAACAGTTGCTGGGTTGTTGTTGACAAAAGCTCCGGTCAATTTCTTCATTTTTTTCTCCTGTTTAAAATTTTATACATGTGTAAAAACATGTATCAATATATTCTTGGATAATATAGCCTTTTTTTTGTTAAAGTCAAATACTCTTCCCATAAAAAAAGCACGGTTTTCAACGCCGTGCTTTTTCAGACAATCCGGAAAGATTATTCTTTGATCTTTGCTTTGCAGAACTGAGGATTCTGTTTTTTGATCTTTTCTGTCCAGCGGACGATTTCAAAGGATTCTTCCGGTTTGACGGGGAACGGAATTCCCTTGCGGATCGTATTGTAAATATGACCGTAAATATCATTCATGGTCGCATTGTTTGCAGGTTCCACCATGATTGTTTTGCGGATCCATTCCGGCTTATTGGCAGAAAACCAGGGAGCAGAACGGGACGGCGTCACATCTCTGGCGGGGCTGTCGGGCAGCTTGAATTCCGGTTTCAGATACTTCAGTTTGATATCCTGTTCATCTTCACAGATCAAGGTTCCACGGTTACCGTAAACCGCATAAACGGGAGAACCGAGAGCGATACCGCCGGAAATTTCAACGTCAATAACGCGTCCGTTTTCTCCACGGAATACAGCTTTCAGATGATCTTCGCAATCGCCCCGGGCAGCAATCTGTTTCAAATCGCTCCAAACTTCCTTGATGGGTGCGCCCATGAGCTGAATCGCATGGTCGATCAAATGCGGTCCCCAGTTGTTGAGCTGTCCGCCGCCATTCTTCTGAAGTGTCTGCCAGTCATCACGGAAACCGAAACTATGACGGCATAATTTGATTTCATAAACATCCCCAAGGATACCGCTGTCGATGATTTCTTTCACATGATTGAAAGCAGGTTCAAAGCGGCGGTTCTGACGGCAGAAGAGTTTTCCGGGATATTTTTTTGCAGCGGCTTCCAGTTTTTTCAAACCGGCTGCAGTAAGAGCAACGGGCTTTTCCGCAAAAACATATTTCCCGGCTTCAAGAGCACGGATATCATAGTCGACATGAAAAACTGAAGGTGTTGCCACGGCAACGAGATCAATCTTTTTGTCAGCCAGAAATTCATCTGCATTGAGATAGCCTTTTGCTTTCGGATATTTCTTAACAAGCTCGTCGAGGCGTTCCTGCAGCACATCGCAGCCTGCAACGATTTCAAATTTATCTGAATGAACATTGAGTTCCGGACAATGCATATCAAGACCAGCACGGCCCAATCCCCAGATACCGACACGGATTTTCTTAGCTGCCATTTTTTATGCCTCCGCAAAAGCCTGTTTCAGAAGATCAAGGCTCTGTTTCAATTCTTTGATCGGGTCATTACGATGAGTATCCTGTTCGATAAAGCACCATTTGTCATAGCCGACTTTCTTGAGAGCTTTCACAACAGCGCGCCAGTCAAAATTGATATTACCGTCATCAAGACCGCGGAAGCAGAGACGTTTGTACCATTCTTTGTTATCCGGATCAAGCATTTCAATATCTTTGAAGTGCATTGCAATGATTCTATCAGCATATTTTTCAATGGTTCCGACGCAATCGCCGCCTGCTCCATGAAGATGACCGATGTCGAAAATCAGTTTTGCATTGGGAACCGCTTTCATGAAATAATCCAGTTCTTCCTGCTGTTCAACGACAGCGCCGAGATGGTTGTGAACTGCGACTTCCACATTCATTCTGTTTGCGACGTCCACCATACGGGCAGCTCTTCTGCAGTAGACATCAATATTGACATCACGGGTAGCAGAGCCGGGTGTCAGCCACACATAGGGTTTTCCGAGAGCGCAGGTCCAGGCAATACCATTCGCAACTTTCGGACCGGCAACAGTGGAAAAATCCATTCCCATGCGGTGATAAATTTCAGCCTGTCTCATTGCATCGGCGGGACTGACTGCTGTAAGACGTTCGATACCGTCAAAACCGAGAGCCTTCAAATCTTCCAATCTGGTCTGAAGATCATAGAGATCGCCATCCCACACACTCAAGCCGTAATCGGCAACACCGAATTTCATAAAGAAAACTCCTTTCATGTTCGTTTCTTTGATCCTGGTGATTCCGGAATAATATAGTCTGTTCTGCAAAATTTTTCCAATTATTTTTTGAAAAAAAATGTTTTTTTTTCAGAAAATAATTACATTCCTAAAACCATGAAGACTTTTGCTTGAAGTCTTCACGGATTCAGGTATTACGTAAGCGGAGGCTTTCAGATGAGAAAGAAAATTACAAGTACAGACCATAGCAAAATTGGCAAAGGTAAGTCAATCAACAGTTTCCAGAGCATTAAGCCCCGGAAATGCCTGGATGATCAGTCCGGAGATACGGGAGAAAATCCTGCAAATCTGCCGGAAATACGGTTATTTTCCGACAAAACTTCATCATAAAACATATAAAGTCGGTTTTCTTCTGGGGGATATTTGGAAATCGCCTCAAAACAGCAGAAGGATTTACCACCCCATATGAGGAAACAGAACCTTCATTTCTTGATTACCTCTAAATCCTTTGTCGTTTTAATATCTCCGCAAATCAATTCTTTTCCGGTACGGTTTACGATCACGTAATAGGTTCCGGAGTCAGCTTTGACTTCCCAGACAGCTGACAGGGGATTTGCGGGAGTGAATTTCAAACTCTTCACAGATTGAATCCGTTCTTTTCCGCCGTTTTTCACGACATCAAAGGCGCAGGCAAATTCAGCGCCCCTGCCCTGCTGGCGCATGAGGAGCATGGGACCCGGTTTCGGTTTATGACCGCGTCCGATCATGAATTTTGCAACAGTTGTCTTCTGCGGAAGAGCAAAGGTCATGAACAGTTTTCTGTCTGGCTTGGGTCGGACATCGAACCCGCGCAGGTTTGTTGATTTCGGAATATCCACATTCACTTTCATGCCATCGGAGGCAGGCGCACAATAGGAACTCTTCACATGTTCATAGCTGGTCTTCAACTGTTTATCAAACTTTCCGGGGACATTGAATTCCAGTTTTCCGGGTTTGGTCCACGGCTGCCACGGATTATAGAACGGCCAGTCATAAGTATGATCTTTTCCGTCGATTGCAGCAACTTTATCCCCCACAAAAATGATTCCGTCGAAAATTGCCATAACACGGGAGAAATCTGTTTCCGGATAAAGTCTTGACTCCGGATTTTCCGTAATCAGCAGAGCAGGCATGGATTTTCTGTCAAGAAAAGCCGCCAGAGTGGATGCGTTCGGAGCGGCATATTTTTCATCGACAACAATCGTATTATGGGAAATGGTTGCTTCCATATCGGCACCGGGATTGGTGTAACCGACACGGTGAACTTCATGAGAGATCATCCCTTTTTCATCGAACAGACGGTAAGTCAGGCGGTCATGTTCCAAACGGTCCCAGCCCATGATCCAGTTGATTGCGGCCGCACGGAATCCATATTTACTGTTTTCCCGGAGCCATGCATAACCGTTGTTTTTCTGAAGTGTACTTCCCAGATCGAGGGTATCCGGAACACTCTTCGGGTCAATACCGGCAGGAAGTTTTTTGATAAGTTTCAGAGTGGGCAGATAATTTTTATCTTTGAAAAGCTGCCATGCTTCAATGTAACTGGAGCGCAAAGTTCCTTCTGCCAAACCGTTGGGGGAATTGAATATTCCGTGGTCATAAATCGGCTTGAATTTTTTGCCGATCAGTTCCACACCGCTGGCACGCATTTTTGCTGCAAATTTCAGGAGAGGAACAACGCCGTACCAGTGATACACACCGCCTTCCAGAGCCATCCCGTCCGCGGTAAAACCTTTGTCCTGAAAACTGTGGAATCCATGATCGCCATACAGAGCATCGCCGAACAGATTGTGAGCACGATCCAACGCAATTGCGGAAATCCCGTAAGTGCTGATGTGATGCAGCTGCATATTGGTGAATTCGATATTATGAGTATAAAGTTCTTTCATCAACGGGAGGAAGATTGTTTCCTCAATCTTTTTCTGATCGACAGTCCCGAAAACGCCGGAATCTTTGACAGCCACATACCCTTCCACACCGTCTGCAAGGAAATAACTCAAATCGAGAGTGGTATAAGACAACCGGGAACCTCCAGCTGTGGAAGAAGGAGAATACGGCGGCAGGAACCGGAACCAATAGGCATATTCCAGAAGAATATCACGGATCTTTTCTGCATAGGCATTGTTTCCGGTCAATTTATAAGCCTGTCCCATCCGCTTGATCGCGGAAAAAGTCTGCTGATTGTGATGATAAATATAAGAAGCTGCAACACGGTCTTCTTTACTGATATCTTTTCCGGTTTTCTTATCGCGGAACCGATAGAAACTGAGAGCATCCATTTCTCTGGGTTTGAAAACAGCACAGTATGCCGGAGCCACCTGCGGCGGAACACAGAACGGTTTGACAACATCTTTTTCTGCCTGTGCGATCAGTTTTTTCCGGTCAGTTTCTTTTTCGGGAAGTTCCAGTTTATACCCGCCTTTTTTCAGGGGGATCGTTCCCCAGACATAACGCGGACGGTAGCCGATCAGCGGGAAAACTGCAGGAGCATCCGGGAAAATCAGCTTGGGAAGAACCCGTTCACTGTAAAGAATCGGAAGTTTTTCAGCATCGCTTTTGCTGATATAAATTTCCAAAGGGACGATAACTTGTTCTCTGGGACCGAGTTTCAAAGTCTTCTTTGTCCAGTCTGTCTTGTAATATTTCAAGAATTTGGTATCAATGACAAGATCAACCTTCCGGGGGGAAGATTCTCTGTTCTGGACGACCAGTTCATAACGCCAGACATGATTCAACCAAGTTTCTTTATAAACTGCATTGAACTCATCGAAAGAGATATCTGCACTGCGGCGGATGAATTCAATTCCATGGATTTCAGTTTCTCTGACTGTCGGCTCACCTGGGGTTCTGCGGTATTTTTTGAACAGAGTGATTTCCAGACGGTGTCCGTTCAAAGCTTTTCCGCCGTGAACCCAGCCGTCATCATCGCGGCGCATATCAAAACGGAGATCGGTAAGTTCATTTTCGTTGATATTTGTCTTGGAATACCAGTTGCGAGCCTGATCTGTGGAGGGATAATCGGTGATTCGCACCATCACACCGGACGTTGCTTTTGTATTTTTCAGAAGAATCCGGATTTCATCAAATTCATTGGGCATGACTTTGAGAGCATCCAGATCAAAAATGATCTGAGCCTTTTCTTTATCGGAAGGGAGCTGCCATAGCCACGCACCGGATTTCTGTTTTTTCAAACCGGTCTTGCTCAAATCAAAACGGTAAAATGAGGGTTTCTGATCCTGCGGAACAGGTGCTGCAGCAGCAAGTGAAAGTACTGCTGCTGAAAGGAGGGTCAAGATTTTTTTCATACGGTAAAACTTTCTGTTTTTCCGGATTCACAATCCGGGAATTGTAACTTTCTTGAGAGGAAGATCTCCCATGTGGAAATAGGTATTGAGGCGTTCAGACTGACCTGCTGTCATGCCGGCTTCCCGGCTGGACTCTCCGGAAGGGATTCCCAGATAACCTCTGGTTTCGCTATGTCCGTCCACAAACACAACATTTGCTTTTTTGTTGTGAACAAAATGAGTGTCAGAAGCAGCGCTCGTAGTTGTTGCTTCACAACCTGCCCAAACAGAATGACTGCGGTTCTCGACCATAATCGCCCCTCTGGAAGGAGCCGGAATTTTTGAAATTTTCCGGATGGGAACCTGGAATGTTTTATGATAGGCGGAATGACTCATCGTTCCCTGAGCCAGATAGTTGTTGATACCATAGCTGGTATTGTAGGAAATGGTAATCCCTCTAGCTTTCAGAGCATTCACATTTGAATCACACATGGAAAGATTTTTATTCAGTGCACCACCGTTATAATGTTTGACCAAAGCATCAACAAATCCCCAGTTGGATGTTGTAAATGCTCCGTAATCAACACCGTTGCTTGTAAACTTATGGAAGGGAAGATATCCGTCAAAATCATTGGAATAGAAAATACAATAGCCGCCCATTTGTTTGATATTGCTGAGACAGCTGTTTGTCCTGCCTTTTTCTCTTGCGTTGTTCAGAGCCGGCAACAACATTCCCGCAAGGATGGCAATGATCGCAATCACAACCAGCAGTTCGATCAGCGTGAAACATCTTTTCATTGTTTTTCTCCCATGTTTTCGTCTGTAAAAATATGTATTTTTTTTTAATTTTAGCACAAAAACGAAAAATTGTCAAGAGCCATAAAAGCTTTTTTTTGTTCAAACAAGCTATAAATCAAGTTATAATTCCCACACGGTTCCAAGGTAAAAGTTTTTCGGAAAGATAAAATTACTCTCTTTTATCAAGAATGCAGCTTGAAAATATTTGAATCTATTGTATTTTATTATCCAATGGAAAAACTCAAACAAAAAAACAGGAAAGGAATTTTACCATGAGTCAATTTGAATTCGGTTACGCACAGGAAGATATCACTCCTGCATACGGTGCAGATCTTCAGGGATATTTCAATGAACGTCTGAATAAAGGTGCATACGACAGACTTTCTCTGAAAGCAGCCGTATTCCGGACAGGCAACGAATGTGCTGCAATCGTCAGTTATGACCTCTGTCTGTTTACCGGAAAGGTTGTAGAACAGTTTGAAGAGCTGCTGAAACAATCCGGGTCACCACTTGCAGGAAAGACTCTTTATTGCTGCACACATACTCACACAGGCCCCTACACCAGCGATCTTTTCGGACATGGAGCTGATCAGGAATATTTGGAAGAATTGAAACAGAAAACTGTTTATGCCCTCAACAAGGCATACAAATCTCTGGCTCCGGCTGAACTTTATGCAACGGAAACGGAATGTTCCACGCTGGCATTCAACCGCCGTTATATCATGAAAAACGGAAAGACTCTCACGAATCCCGGAAAACTCAATCCGGAAATCGATCATTCCGAAGGCGGGATTGATTCCATGATCCCCATTCTTCAGATTCGCCAGCATGACCGCCCGGTTATGCTCCTGGTGAACATTTCCAACCATACCGATACCATCGGGGGAAATTATGTTTCTGCTGATTGGCCCGGCGCAATGGAAAAAGAAATCCAGCGGGCTTTTGATTATCAGATTCCCGTTATGGAAATCACTGCACCCCAGGGAAATATCAACCACTTTGATGTTTCAACAATGGCTGATCAGACAAGTTATGCTGAAGCAAAACGAATCGGAAAAGGGTATGCAAACGTCATTCTTGCAGCACTCTTCAAACTTAAAAAACAGGAAAATATCAATATTCAGACAGCGGTCCGTGAATTTGAAGCACCCTATCTCCAGCTGACTGATGAAGAATATGCTGAAGCAAAACAGACCTTTGAAGAAAATAAAGATGCCGTTATGGAAGCTGGACGGGATTTCACAAGTGAAGATATCGCCCGCGGAGTTCCCGCTGTCAAGAAATTCTTTGCAGAACGTGCAATCCAGTGCAGAGAAAATCCCATCAAAGAAAAACGCATTGAAAAACAGCTCAAGATCGCTTTCAATGATGAGATTGCAATTGTCTCTCTTCCTGCCGAACCCTTTGTGGAAATCGGCGAAGCTATCAGAGAAGGTTCCAAGTACCCGCTTACAATTCTCGCCGCTCTCGGCATGGGCGAAATCGGTTACGTCGGTATGCCCTGGCACTATGGAAACGGCGGATATGAAACCAGCCCGTCCCGCAGTCTGGCAGACCGTCATGTAGGCGAAGCAATGATCGAAGGTGCACTTGAATTATTGAAGTAATTCAGAAAGCCGGAAAAACGAAAAGGAGCAGCTGCCTAAAACAACTGCTCCTTTTTTTTATTACCACTGATTGAAGGAACAGACTTCTTCCAGAGGTTTGCGGATTTTATTTACCGCCGGAGGATTTGCGGCATAACCGATTGCCAGAACCAGACGGACTTCATGTCCGGAAGGAATGCCGAAATGTTTTTCCATTTTCGCCTGATCGTTCATGCCGATCACACAGGTTGCCAATCCGAGAGTAAAGGCTTCATGAATCATATTCATGCAAGCCGCCCCGATATCGCCCTGGGCAAAACGCTGGGTATCGTGATAATGCTCCACAACGACCGGTTTGACATCGGCGGGCTGTTCCACAAAAATGATGAATGCGGAAACCTGATCACGCCAGGGTGCGCCGGTCACACCGTTGCCGACAACCACGGCATCGCACACTTTTTCCTTTGCTTCGGGGGAATCAACAACAATAAACTTCCACGGCTGAGCATTGCATCCGCTGGGAGAAAGCCTTCCGGCCTCCACAATTTTGAGCAAATCTTCCCGGGAAACCGTTTTTCCCGGAATATAGTCACGGCAGCTGCAGCGTTTCTGCATCATTTCAAGAAAATCCATAATAACCTCCTGTTGAGTTTCAATTATTCCAAAGAGTGATTCTTTCTTTCAATTCATCCAGCCAGTATGCGGGACCGATATGCCCGGCATAGTTGTTCTTAAAACCTTCAAAAACGCCGTGTGTGTCAGATCCGCCGGAAGAAAGCAGTTTGTGACGAACACAGTAATCCCGATAGAAAAAACTGTTTTCCTGCGGTGTGGTGGGATGAGCGCACTCTATACCGTCAAAATTCACAAATTCCCGCAAGGCATCCATCCGTTTCAGATCTTTATCATTGAAGTAATGGAAAGGATGAGCAATCAGCATAACGCCGCCGGCTTCGTGAACAATGCGGGCAACCCGGTCTGCTGTCGGAAGTTTCGGGTAATATTCAGCATATTCCGGATTTCCCCACATGATACTGATCCACTCTTTCCGGCTGGAAACGATTCTGCGTTCCGTCATATAATCACCGAGGAGTTCTGTATTTACATGCGTATCGCCCTGAAAATCAAGAACATATTCCGGACGGTATGTTTTCATGATATTTCTTCTGTCCTGAGCGGAAAAAGAATGTCCGAGCCTGTTTACGATCAGCTCCAGAGCTTTTCCGAATTTCCTGCAGTAATCATGCAATTCATCGCTGAGTTCTTTCAAAGCCGGAGTCGGTTCCTTCGGTAAACCGAGACAAACGAAATCCATATCCCCGAACGGAGTCACTGCGGAGAACTCTGCTCCGGTAAAAAACGGAACTCCGGGATATTGTTTTGCAAGCTCAAACATCGTGGGAATCACATCAAAATTATGATGATCTGTAATGGCAAAAGCCTTCGTTCCCAGTTCTTTTGCTTTTTTGAAATAGACTTCCGGAAGGTTTCTTGCATCATAACTCCAGCAGGAATGAAGATGCAAGTCATATGCTGCATATTTCTGTTCCACAAAAAACCGCCTTTCTGAAATTTGTTTTCATGATAATATATCAATAAAAAGAAGCTATTTCAATGAAATAAAAAAAAATGTCTTGTTTTTTTTGACATGTTTTGACGTGACAATTTAACATTCAGCTTGACAAAACGTTTTTTTTGTGCTAGATTATACTTCTTTTTTAGTATATCAGGGGCACAATCAGGGGATTTTTTTCCATGAAAAAATTTTTTATCAGTAAAGAAAATCTTGTTTTTATATTCAACACCTTATTAAAGATTCTGCCTGTCATATTGGCATTTTCTTTTTTTGTAATTTTACTCCATCCGTTTTGGTTTTCAAGAAGATTGGAAATCAGCTTTTCATATACATCCAAGGAACCGTTCAAAATATATGCAGGTTTTGATAGAACCGGGGACCTTTTCTGTCCTGAAAAATTAACGGTAAGTGAATTTACAATACCGGAAGCTCTCAAACCGACGAAACACAAGATATCATTCAGCATGGACCGGACAAATTATATTGGACTGTATCTTTCTGTTAAAGCCTTGAACAGTGATGTCCATATCAGTAAACTCCGTCTCAAAGATAAAAAACGGGAATGGCCTCTGGATATAAAAAGTCTTGTATTTCCAGTTGACTTCAAACAAAAAAGCGTAAACTTCAATCAGACAGATATGGTATCGTTCACCTCCGGAACAAGAAGCCAACTTCATATAAAGTTCCCGAAACATGTCAGAGCTTTTTATCATATTGACTTCATTCATCTTCTTTATGCAGTTTTGATATCGGCATTGCTTTCCGGGATTCTTTTCAAAGTATGCAGGAGATTGCAGAATTATCGGAGAATCGACTATATTTTTACAGTAACAGCGATTCTTTTACTGACACTCCCGATTGTCAGCATAAACTATTTTGGCAAGCTCAGCGAAGAAAACCGTTTATTTTATACATATCCGGATTTCGTAAAGAATCAGACGCTCAATCAGGATTTTCCGAAAGAATTTGAAAAATGGCTGAATGACAGAATATTTAGAAGAGAGCAGCTTATTGAATGGAATGATTCAATTTTCGGCATGACCTGGCTCAAAAAATTTAATGTTTCCGGAACAAAAAACCATCCGGACAATGATTCAGCATTCTGGGGCAAAGATAATTGGATGTTCACCACGGCTTACAATGGAATCAATAATGTGCAGCATAAAAACAGATTTACTGAAGAGGAATTACGTATTTGTGCCACCCAGTTGACACAAATGGAAAAAATGTTCAGGAAGCTCTGCAATGCCCCTATGTATATTGTGATTTCTCCGGATAAGGAAAGTGTCTATGAAGAATATTATCCGGATTATCTGCTCCGGGAAAGAAATCATCCTGAATCAAGAATGGAACAGTTAATAAACTATTTGCGCGAAAACACAAATCTCAGAATTTCAGCATCACTTCCGGTTTTATTGAAAGAAAAAGCAAATTACAGGATGTATTACAAAACCGGTACACATTGGACACCTCGAGCCGGAGCGTTCGCAGCAAAAGAATTATTGAAATTGATGAAAAATGATTTCCCTCATATTGATGAGAACGTACATTCCGTAAAATATTGGACGCCAGACACCAAAAATCCTGATGTTGATATTGCCTGGATGTTGAAGTATAAAGCCCCTACGCTGGAATTGCCGCCGGACATGCTGCTTTATGATGCACCGGTTTTCAATCATGCTGCGCCGAAAAAAGAAAGTTATCCTACAGACTATTTACTCAGTCTGATCAGAGACAAATACACACTTGAAACAGGGGATCACAACCGGAAACGGCTGAAAATGCTCGCAATTACGGACAGTTTCTGGGGGGCGCTTATGCCTCATCTATCCCCACATGTAACGGATATTTATCATTTCTTTTACGGACACGGAAAAGACTTTGTGTTATTCCCGTTTACGGAAGATATCATTGAATACAAACCTGATGTTGTTGTAATCGAAACCAACGAACGGTTTCTGCATCGCTTTTTAACTGTTAAATTTGGAGAATAACATGCTGTTCAGTTCTATTGTATTTCTCTCTCTTTTTCTTCCTGTTTTACTGGCAGTTTATTACTTATCCGAAAAAAGAAGCCGCAATCTGATCCTGCTTCTTTTCAGTCTGCTTTTTTATGGTTGGGGAGAACCTGTATTGCTGTCTGTTATGCTTCTCTCAATTATCTGGAACTACATCATTGCGATACTGGTTGGAAAAGTAAACTCAAAATGGCTCAGGATACCAATTCTTTTCATCGGGATCATTTTGAATCTTCTCTGTCTCGGATATTTCAAATATATGGACTTTTTTATTGAAAATATCAATTGTCTTTTCCATACGAACCTCTCATTACTCCATATTGTCATGCCGATTGGGATATCCTTCTACACTTTTCAGGCAATCTCTTATCTTGTGGATGTTTACCGGAAAGATGTAAAAGCTGAAAAAAGTATTCTTAATGTCGGTTTGTACATAACCTTTTTCCCGCAGTTGATCGCCGGACCGATCGTTAAGTTTCATGAAATTGCCAATGACATCAGAAACCGGGAAGAAACTCTTTCCGGGTTTTCCACCGGTATGCAGCGTTTTATTGAAGGATTAGCGAAAAAAGTTCTGATCGCCAATGTTATGGCATCAATGGCAGATTCAGTTTTCAATCGCGGAATCCCGGAACTTACCAGTGCGGATCTCTGGCTGGGAGCAGCTGCATACTCTTTTCAAATCTTCTTTGACTTCTCCGGATATTCTGATATGGCGATCGGATTGGGAAAAATGTTTGGCTTTAATATTCCGGAAAACTTCAATTATCCCTATGTCTCCAAAACGATCACCGAATTCTGGCGCAGATGGCATATTTCACTTTCCACATGGTTCAAGGAATATCTTTATATTCCGCTGGGCGGTTCAAGATGTTCAAAAATCGCGGTACTGAGAAATCTTCTGATTGTTTTTGCGGTCACAGGAATCTGGCATGGTGCAAGCTGGACTTTTCTTGTCTGGGGACTCTGGCACGGATTTTTCATCATACTGGAACGTATCTCCGGACTGAATAAAAAAGTGTTTCATCCTGTTGCGGCATTCTTCATGCATATCTACCTGCTGTTCGTTGTTCTTATCGGATGGATCTTCTTCCGCGCGGATGATTTTGATTATTCCTTTGCTTTTCTCAAAAAGATGTTTTCATTTGAAAGATGGAATGATTTGACTGTTACAGTCTCCCCGTTTTTCATTCTGACCTCTTTTACTGCAATATTTTTCTCCACGGAACTGCCCAGAAAAATCTATACAAAAATGAAAGATAATATCGTATTTACGATTTTATGGAAAACAGTTTGTATTTTTCTGCTGTTTCTGGTTTTCGTCAGATTGGCATCCTCCTCTTACAATCCATTTATATATTTCCGGTTTTAATTGGATTTTTTGAAGAAAAAACCATTTATCTCTGCTTGAAAACGAATGGAGTCAATGCTATATTCCCCGATAAAAAAGATAGCGGAGACAGCTGAAAATGAAAAAATGTTCCAATATAACGTTCCGTTGCAGTGCAACCGGAGATTCCATGATTACCAGACGTCTTCCTCTGGAAGGGGAATATGACGGGTTCAGAGAAGTCAGAGATTTTATTATGCAGGCAGATTTCCGGTTCGGGAATCTGGAAACGACTGTTCATAATTTTGAATCCTGCGGCGGTGCCCAGAGCGGCGGAAGCTGGCTTTGTTCTCCTCCGGGTGTACTTTCCGATTTGCGGAAATTCGGAATGAATATTCTCAGCACAGCCAATAATCACGCGCTGGATTACTCTTATGACGGTTTGGAACGGACACTTCATTACCTGGAACAGGCGGAATTTCCGTTTTCCGGAACCGGAAGAAACCTGGCAGATGCCAGCCGTCCGGTTTATCTGGATACCGTCAGCGGACGATATGCGCTGATCGGATGCACCATGAGTTTCAATCCGGAAAATATGGCTGGAACACAAACAGCTTCTCTCCCCGGACGCCCCGGTGTCAACGGAATCAGAGTCAATAAAAAATATCATCTTCCGAAAGAAGAAATGGAACATCTGAAGCGGATCGCAGCCGCATTGGAAATCAATGCTCACGATGAAATTATCCGTGCAGAAGGTTATCTGCCCCAGCTGAAAGACAGCGAACAGCCGTTCGGAAAATATATGTTTGAAGCTGCAGAAAAAGCGGAAATCATCTCCACCGTTCATCCGGAAGATATGAAACGGATTGAAGATGCCATTGCAGAAGCCCGTTTTATGGCGGATTATGTTGTTGTGGCAATGCATACCCATGAAATCTGCGGAAAATCCAAAGAAACCGTCGATCCGGTCTCTCTTGAATTCTCCAGAAAATGCATTGATTCCGGAGCTGATGCCGTAATCGGAACCGGACCGCACCTGCTCCGCCCGATGGAAATTTACAAAGGAAAACCGATTTTCTACTGTCTGGGAGATTTCATCATTCAGCTGGAAACGATTCTCCGTGCTCCGGATGGAATGTTTGCAAAACAGAAACTCAATGGAAATGACCGGCTGGATGTGCTTTTCAATACCCGTTCCGACTTCGGAAAACGCGGTTTGAGCTATGATCCGATCATGTATGAATCCGTCATTCCCTACTGGGAAGTGGAAAACGGGGAACTCCGGAAAATGACTTTTATGCCGATTGAAGAAATGTTCGCCCTTCCCCGTTCCCGCGGAGGATGGCCGCAGAAAAATACAACTGCCAATATCATCGAACGTTTCGCTGAAATGTGCAAACCCTTCGGAATGGATATCGTGATCGAAAACGGTCTTGGTGTTGTCAAACTCTAAGGAATGGAACCATGATCAATACTGAAAAATTTGCCGCATACGCAAAAGACGTTCAGGCTGAAACAGAGCAGATTGTCCGTGATCTCTGCAAAATTCCCGCACCTTCCCACCACGAAGAACTCCGGGCGGAATATTGCAAAAACTGGTTTCTGAAAAATGGGTTCTCTGATGTTTCTATCGACGAAGCACTCAACGTTGTTGTTCCTGTCAATGTAAAAGACAATCAGCCGCTGACCGTTATGATGGCGCATACGGATACCGTTTTCCCAGACATGGAACCGATGCCGCTGGTGGAAGAAAACGGTTTTATTCACGCTCCCGGTGTCACTGATGATACCGCAAATCTGGCTGTTCTGATGGTCTGTGCCAGATTCTTCAAAGAAAATTTACCGGAACAGTGCGGCGGCTGGCTTTTCGTTGCAAATTCCTGTGAAGAGGGATTGGGAAATCTGAAAGGATGCCGGAAGATCATGAAAACATACGGCTCCGGAGTGAAAGAATTCATCTCTCTGGATTCCTGCTGTATGAACCGGGTCGTCACTCAGGCAGTCGGTTCCCACCGTTACAAAATTACTGTCAAAACCGAAGGCGGACACTCGTTCGGGAATTTCGGAAACAGAAACGCGATTCATGTTCTGGCAAGCATGATTGACCTGTTTTACACGGTCAAAGTCCCGGTGGAAGGCAGCAGTAAAACAACCTACAATGTCGGTTTGATCTCCGGCGGGACATCTGTCAACACGATCGCGCAGGAAGCGGAAATGATGTACGAATACCGCTCAGACAACAAAAATTGTCTGGCAAAGATGGAAACATTTTTCAAGCATACGATTGAAACATTCCGGTCTAGCGGCGTGGAAGTTCTTGTTGAAAAACTGGGAGATCGTCCCTGCTCCGCTGAAATCGATCCTGAACGTTTTACGGTTTTGCGGGAACGGATCAAAAATTCAGTCAAAGAAGTTCTGGGGCTTGATACCTTTGAAGCATCCAGTTCCACAGACTGCAACATTCCGCTGTCAATGGGGATTCCGGCAATCTGTTTCGGAGTCTGCCGCGGAAAAGGTGCACATACAAGAGAGGAATATCTGGAAACAGCCAGTCTTTCCGACGGCTGCCGGCTGCTGCTGGATTTTCTTTACCGCAGCGAAAATCAAAAATAAGGAAATGAGGTGAAATTATGGAATTTCAGGAAGTATTGAAACGCAGAAGAAGTATCCGTACTTACAAACCGGATGCTGTTCCGGCTGAAGCAATCGAAAAAATCAAAACAGCTGTCCGGCTTGCACCGACGGCATGCAATCTTCAACCGTTCAAAGTTTTCTTTGTTACGAACCAGGAGCTGAAAGATAAGATTTGTAAAATCTACAAAGCCTCCTGGCTCTCAGCAGCTCCGGCAATCGCCGTTGTGGCAGGGAACTATGCAGAATGTTGGAAACGTCTGGAAGGTGATCCCATCGCGGATGTGGATTGTGCAATCGTCATGGAACATATCACTTTGACTGCGGCAGATTGCGGTCTGGGCACATGCTGGATTTGTGCATTTCCCAGAGCAGAAATGGATGCTGCATTCGGATTGAAAAGCCCCTGGAAAACAGTTGCGATCACTCCGGTCGGCTATGCAGAACGTCAGCCGCAGGAACGTCCCTGCAAATCAGCAGAGGAACTTTTTGAGGTGATTTCATGAAGCTGATCCGTTCCGGAAGCAACCTGATCACTGTAGAAGGGAAAAACTGGTCTGTCCGTTTCGGGGAACCCGGCAGAGACCGTTTCACATTACAATGTGCCGAAGATCTTTTTCTGGTCTCCGGCTGCTGCTCCATCAATGATTTATCAGAACAAAGCGCCCTGCCCTCCCGGTTGAGACCGCATGTTTCAGAAGACGAAAAAGAGTTTTCTTTTGATTCCAAAACAGTGATTCCATTCGGCTCTGAGCCGTCTGTTGTGAGAAAATATAAAATGACTGACCGGGTCATGCATTTGACCACTGATCTTGTGATGCGCGTCAATCCGGGAATGACAGGTTTGACCGCCGGAGATTTTCATATCCGGGGAAAAATCGCAAAAGTTTTTGTTTTCGGCACAGACGGAATTTTGAGAGAAGCAAAAGGCGATATTCTTTATGAAGGAAGCGTACCGCCGCTTTCCGTTATCTTCCAATCTGAATCCGGAGCCATGCTGGAACTCTCTACCGGAGAAGATGTCTGGCGCTGGAGTGCAGCGGAACGTTTGGGAGGAACCTCCTGTTTCCGGATCGTCCGGGAGGAAATCGGTATCCGTTACACGCGGGAACTCTTCCGCTGGATTCCGCAGAAGGATGTTCTGCCGCCGCCGGGACGTGTCTGGAGATTCAATGCTCTGATCTCATGGAGCGATTCTAAAGTTCTCCGACGCAGACCATCCAAGCCGAAAGCTGTTCTTGATTGCGCCGCATTCGACTGGGGAAAAGGATGCTGTAAAGAATCCGGTGAGGTTTGTTTTGCGGCAAACGGAACGATCAACGCTCTCAAAAAATGGCTGAGAAGCAACCTGGCATATCTGGAAGAAGGCGATGTTCTGCTGCTGGATAACGTCTCTGTCGGGCCCTGTCTTTCTGCTGCGCACCAAGACCGTCCGGGCAAAAAAGAACTGCTGCATTGGGATTTGAACGCTCTGCTGGAATTCAAACGCTGGGCGGAAAAACAGCTGGCTCATTCCGGAGCTGTCCTGAAAATCATCCCGGCTAAAGATTCTCCGGTCAAAGATTTCCCCTCTATTTCTGCAAGGTGAAAATATGAAAGGATTGCTTCTTACCATCACAGGCGACGGCAAAGGGAAAACCACCAGTGCGCTCGGAACAGTTGTCCGTGCACTGGGCAGAGGCTGGAAAGTGACAATTCTTCAGTTCGTCAAAAATGAATCTAAAACCGGAGAAAAGCTTTTCTTTGAAAAGTTCCCCGGAGATATTGTCATGGAACAGCTGGGAGAAGGATTCAGCTGGCAGGATAAAGATCACACCGCAGCGGCAGAAGCCGGATGGCAAAAGGCTCTTCCCTGGCTGACCGGAGAAAAAGTATGTGATCTGCTCGTACTGGATGAATTGAATATCGCCCTGCACTACGGCTGGCTGGATATCAAAAAAGTTCTGGAAGACCTGAAAAACAGAAAAGAAGATTTGAACGTGATCGTTACCGGAAGAAATGCCCCGGAAGAATTGCTCAGCTGTTCCGATATCGTTTCTGAAATCAGAAATATCAAACATCCTTTTGATTCCGGCATCCCGGGAAGAGAAGGAATCGACTTCTGAAAAATCACTCATTCAAATTGATTTTGACTGAAGCATCAATCTCTATTGAATCAGGCGCTGCAGTGCAATCGTAAGCGAGGAGTTGCACACCTTTTTTATTGGCAAGTCTCAAAGCTTCGCCAAAGGCTTTGTGGGTAATGTCATTGGGGCGGAACTCCCGGATCTCTTTCATCTGAATCACAAACAGAACCTTTGCATCAAACCCGGATTCTTTTGCGGAGATCAGTTCCATCAGATGCTTGACTCCGCGTTCTGTCGGCGCATCGGGAAACATCGCAATGCCGTCATGTTCCAACGTAACGCCTTTGACCTCAAGAAAACATGTTCTTCCGTTATCATTGATCTGAAAATCAAAACGGGAATTTCCGAATTTCACTTCCCTGCGGATTTCGGCGTTCTCTGAAAATAAGAGTCCTTTCCGGAGCCATTCTTCCGTTGCCGCATTTGGAATCTGGGAATCCATGTTGACAAATAAATTCTTTTTTCCGGGACGGATTTTTTCCACGGCAATCAAATCATATTTCGTCTTCCGTTCCGGATTGGAAGATTCTGAAAGCCAGATACGGCAGCCGGGAACCAGAAGTTCTTTACACCGTCCGGTATTCTTAACGTGAACAGTCTCCTCCTTTCCATCAACAATGACCTTTGCAATGAAGCGGTTGGGACGGGTCAGGAATTCAGCAGGAACAACTTTTTCATACTTCATGATATTTATCCGCGCCGCTGAAACTGGTGAATACATGCCGTAACGATCCCGAACAGACGCAGTTCGGATTCTCCTGAAAAACGAATGGCCGAATAAGCCGGATTGGCAGGTTCCAACCGGATTCCATATTCATCTTTCCGGAAGTATTTTACTGTAAATTCATTGTCGATACAAGCAATCACAATTGCCCCGTCAAAAGCATCCAGAGAGCGGTCTACAACAAGAATGTCTCCGGGCAGAATCCCTGCTCCGCGCATGGAATCTCCGGCAGCACGGACAAAATAAGTCGCCGCCGGATGTTTTACCAGAAGTGTATTCAAATCTAAAGGTGTATCCACATACTGTTCCGCTGGGGAAGGAAAGCCGCATTCAGCAGATGCAGCCATCAAAGGAGGTGTTTCAATCGGTTCCGGCATTTTTTATTATCCTTTCATCATTCATTGAAAATAAAGCATAAAAAAAATTTTTTTCAAATAAAAAACAAAAAATGAAACGATTGTGCTATAATTTGAGAGATATGTTAAGGTTTCATGAATATTTTTATGCTATAATTACAAAAGTAAATTATATAGGAGGATCATATCATGGCATCTAAAATCGAAAAAAATTATCTTGCAGCAAAAGAAATCTATGCTTCCATCGGAGTCGACACCGAGAAGGCTCTGGAAATTCTCTCAGCTATTCCCATCTCCCTTCACTGCTGGCAGGGCGATGACGTCAATGGTTTTGAAACCAATGCAGGCGGAACCTCCGGCGGGATCCTTGCAACAGGAAACTATCCCGGCTGTGCCAGAAATCCGGAAGAATTACGCGCTGACCTCGACAAAGCATTCTCTCTGATTCCCGGAAAAAAACGGTTGAATCTTCATGCCATTTATCTGGATTCCAAAAAGCCGGTTGAACGGAATAAAATTGCTCCGGAACACTTTGAAAGCTGGATTCAGTGGGCTGAAGAAAACAATGCCGGACTGGATTTCAACCCCACATTCTTCGGTCATCCCAAAGCAGCATCAAACCTCACTCTTTCTTCCCCGGATGCAGGTATCCGGAAATACTGGATCGAACATGCAAAAGCATGCCGTAAAATCGCTGCCACAATGGGAAAACGGCTGAAAAATCCCTGCATTATGAACACATGGGTCCAGGATGGGTTCAAAGATGTTACGATCGACCGTATTCAGGCAAGAAAACGGCTGATGGCATCCCTCGATGAAATCTTCTCCGAAAAAATCTCTCCGAAATATATGCGGGATGCAGTGGAATCAAAACTCTTCGGGATCGGCGTCGAATCCTGCACCGTAGGCTCCTCTGAATTCTATATGGGTTACGCTGTCAAAAACAATCTGCTGCTCTGCCTCGATGCCGGACATTTCCATCCGACAGAAGTCATCAGCGACAAGATCAGTTCCGCCCTGCTTTATCTGGATGAAATCCTGTTGCATGTCAGCCGTCCGGTCCGCTGGGACAGTGACCATGTGGTGACTTTTGACGATGAACTTCAGGCTATTGCACGGGAAATCATCACCTGCGGTGTGAACCGTGTTCATATCGGCTTGGATTACTTTGATGCTACTATCAACCGTATTGCAGCATGGTGTATCGGTACCAGAAATATGCAGAAAGCTCTGCTCAAAGCATTGCTGGAACCAGCTGCTGAACTCAAGAAGATGGAAAAGAATTTTGAAGGAACAAAGAAACTTGCTCTTCTGGAAGAATTGAAAGCATATCCTTTCGGTTCTGTTTACGATTACTTCTGCGAAAAACAGGGCGTACCTGTCGGCATGAAATGGCTGGATGAAGTCAACAAATACGAAAAAGAAGTTCTCTTCAAACGGTAATTGAATTCCCGGAATAAAATCAAAGGGACTGTTGCATACGCTAAAAAAGTATGCTGCAATCCCTTTTTTATTGATCAAGCCAATGTTCTGTTTTACAGGTTATAAAGCGACAGCGTTTTTCAAGACCTCTGCCATCACACAATATCCATTCAATGTGACATGCGTTCCATCCGGTTTGGCATATTCTTCTGCCAGTTCGCCGTTTTTATCAAGCAGGGCGAAATGATAATCAACATAGCCGGAAAACTTTTCTTTCGCCAGCTTCCGGATCATGGAATTTAATACAGAAATTTTATCCTGATACTGGAAACGATCCCATTTATCTCCATGTCTCAAGGGAAGAACAGAGCAGAAAAAGACCTTGATTCCACGGGAAGATATGAGATTTCCCAAGGCTTCAAACTTTGCGATCATCCGTTCATTCTCTTCACTGATTCCGTTGATTCCCGCCCCCATGACAACCTGTTCCGGCTGATAGGGGAAAATATCATCTTCAAGCCGCAAATAAAGTCCGGTCAAGCTGTCACCGGGAATGCCCCTGTTCAAAAAAGAAATGCCCGGAAAGAACTCCTGAATCGGGAAATAATGAGTGATCGAATCTCCGTAAAAAACAGTTTTCACTTTCTGCGGAGATAATTTACGGTACTGCAATTTTTCTGCAACCGGTTCATAACTCCAGTACCATTCATTGACTCTGCGGCACGCTTCCTCCGGGAACAATTCATTCAATGGAATCATATCAAAACACCTCATGTATTATGCTTTTTTCCTTTTGATTTTTCCTTTGATACGCTCAACCAATACCCTCAGTTCACGAACACGGAATACGAAACAGAGAACAATAAAAACAACTGAGAATACGCATCCTGCCCCGAACAGAGGAATGATTCCCCGCGGCAGAATATGCCATTCCGGATGACTGAGCAGCCATCTGTGAGTGAAGAATGCAGCACTGCCGGAAATACCCGATAAAAACAAGAGCAGCAAAGTAAACTTTACAGTTCCTGCCAACGGCATTCTGCCGAACTGTTTCCGCAAAAGATATAGCAGAACGATATTATTCAATGCTGAAGTCAATGTTGTAGCCAATGTTATCCCGCCCTGCTTCATCGGATGCATCAGAATGATACTGATAATAAGATTCAAGCCGATACAGCAGATGGAGATAATCGCAGGAGTTTTCATGTCTTTCCGGCAGTAAAACGTGTTGACGCTCATCTTTGTCAGACAGAAGAACGGGATTCCAAGTGCATACCAGAACATTGCCCGGTTTGCCTCATTCAGCTCAAGCATCCCGAATTTCCCGCCGAAGAAAACCAGATACAGCAGCTCTTTGGAAAACAGAACAATCAATACCGTCACAGGGATCGTGATAAAAAACATCTGTCTGATCGAAGCAAATGTGGAAATGAGCATACTTTTCATTTTTCCATTAACCACAAGTTTCGACAGGAACGGCAGAGAAACAGTTCCAAAAGCCACCCCGAACAAACCGATCGGCAAATATACAAGACGGTCTGAATAATACATGGCAGATTTTGCATGGTCGCTGATTTTCATCGCCAGCGTGCCGTCAATATATGATCCGATCTGTAATGCACAAGCTCCGATCAGACCGGGCAGAAGTTTTATCCAGATTTCCCGGATAGCGGAGAAATTCAACAAAACTTTTTGGGAAATCTCCGGGAGCATCTGTTGCCGTTGCAAAATAATGACCAGGAAAAACAGTTCAATAAAACCGGAAACAACCATAGCAATAGAAATCGCCCGCAAAGCCTTGACCGGTGTATCGATCAATTCCGGTAAAAAGAAATAGAGCATTCCTATCATAAAGATATTAGGCATCAGGCTTAAAAATGCGGGCAAAACAAAAATTTTGAAAGTATTCAGAATCGAAGTATAAACGCCGATAAAACAAATCAGAATACAATAAGGCATCACAACCGGAATGGTAAGAGCCGTCAGCAGCCAGCGTTCCTCTTCCACAAAACAGCTGAAAATCAAGGCTCCTCCTGAAAATAAAATGGTGATCAGAGTCAGCAGAAAAAACAGCCAGAGAGTGACTGTGGAAAACTTTTTCCGGGCTGAATCCAATCCTTGCCGTTCCAATGTATCTGTGAGGATCGGCACAAATACCGAGCCTAAAGCGCCCTCCCCCAGGATTCGCCGGAACATATTCGGAATCATCCAGGCATAACTCCAGGCACTCATAATAAGTCCGCCGCCCAGAAAACGGGCAAGCATCAAATCCCGGATAAATCCAAGAATTCTGCTTAAAAACGTGACGATCGAAAGCCAGATTGCGTTCCCGAAAACTCCTTTCATGACCCCACCTGAATCATGAGCTTACGGAAAAATTCAGATTCCTGAGAATCATCCACCTCATCCCGTAAAAGACGCAGTACAGAACGGACTTTTCTGCGGGGCAGCATCTTCAGCAGCCGCAAACCTTCCGCATTCACCCGTTTTACATAATCTTTGTTAAAGGTCTCAACTGTCGGATGAAACAGACAGAGCATCAGTGCGGAGCAGATTGCGTTTTCCACATTCTGAGACTTTGCAAATTCCCGTTCCATAGGAACCAGACGTTTCCGTTCCTCCACCATTTTTTCCGCCTCAAGATTTTTGTTTTTATCTGTGACGGATATAAATTTCGGTGTTCCGGGAATATCACCGACTCTGGCAAGCAAAAGCCGGATCCGTTCTGCCTGCTGATATTCCGGAATCTCTTTTTTTCCGGTCCTGCAACGGTATTCGGAGAAAACAATCATCATGTACTGTTCAAAAGATTCCGGTTCGCGTTTCAGATAATTCAGCATTGCAAGCAGTTTCTTTTGTGCACCCAGTTCTTCCAGAGCAACAGCAATCCGGTCAATCCATTTTCGCTGCTGAAGCATGGAAAGATAAAGCTGTTCACCTCCGGGAAGTGCCGGAGGAATCAGCAAAGCTTCTTCCACACTTTTAACAACATTCGGTATCTTGGAACGGTAAGCGGAAAGAAATGCAGCTGTCACTTCCGGTGTTCCAATCTTTTTCAACACAACAAAATGCGGAGAGGTGTCAATATCATTTATAATTGCATTGCCGATCGCCTTGTTGACGAATGGAATCACACGCTTTCCGCCCGGGGGCAGCAGCTGAACGGCAGCCTTCCGGCTGGTATCATTAAAATCCAGCATATTCAAAGCTTCTGCGTAGATCGGATAAAGATCATCACCTCCATCTGCTTTTATAAGAGGCTTGATTGCGGCTATAGTCGCAACATCCGCCCGCAGAAAAATATCATAGTTCCATTTTTTTCCCAAATAAACAACTGTTGTACTCAGTTCTCCCGGTTCACGAAGCCAGGTCAACTTGGAACGAACCTCTTTCAAATCCGGATTTCCGGCAACAAACACAAGCTCCGAGGTATTTCTGGGCTCCCCTTTCCTTACAACATTAGTCATCCGTTGTTTCTGTCTGCTTTCCAGCGGACGCTGCAATATAATACGCCATCCATTTTTTGCGAATGCAGCTTTTACAGTTTCAGAAAGCGGCTTAACAGTTGCGACTTTCCAGGCGACAGTCTGCCGTTCAATTTGCTTTTGAACTCCGGTAATATTTTGAGGAGGCTCCGCTGCAAAAAGTATCGGCAATCCGGCAAAAAAAGAAAGAATAAGAAAATATTTCATAACAGATTTCCTTGTGAGTTGAAAAGATCAATATTCCGGTACATTACTTCAAGATTCCTCTTTTTTCAAACATCTGCAAAAAAAAAGTGAGTTTTTTTTCTTGCGTTTTTCAAAAGTTGTGATATATTACCGCAATAATCGGGGCATAGCGCAGTTGGTAGCGCGCTTGCTTTGGGAGCAAGAAGTCGCGAGTTCGAATCTCGCTGCCCCGACCATTTTTTTTTGTAGGTTGAAAACGGAAATGTTTTTCGGAGAAACATTTACTTCTGTGGAAGATTTTCAGCAGAAACTTGAAGAATACATTTGCTATTTCAACAATGAGAGAGTATCTTTAAAATTAGGAGGAATGAGTCCAGTACAATATCGAACCCATTCCAAGTAGTTTAATCCGTCCAAATTTTTGGGGTCACATCAATCTATGAAATCTGTTTTTGAAAAACTTTTGAAGCATTGTGTGGAAATTTATGCCGGAAAAACCGGAAGAAACGGGATGCCGTATATTCTGCATCCGCTGGCAGTTATGAACAAACTTGATTCTTTGCCGGAAAAAATCGTAGCGTTGGCTCACGATTACGGGGAATTCCAGGATATTGCTCAACTTGAGGCACTCGGGGTTCCGGCGATGTTTATTGACAAAATCAAGTTGCTTGCAAAATCTTTTCCGGATAATGTGCCGGAAGATGATCCGCGTTACAGAGATTACATTTGGAATTTGCTTGCCGATCCCGTTTGCCGCAAAGTCAAATATGCGGATCTGCTGGTGAATGATGGCTATGAAGAATCTCCCACTGGGGACGGCCGCCGTTTTACCGGGCAATATCCCGGAGTTATGAATTTGCTTGCTGATGCTGTAGAAGGCAAACTCTATTTCAGGAGCAAAACGTTGTATTTCAATGTCTTTTCCAACTTTTATCCGATTGAATTGGAAATTGACGGCGTTCACTGGAAAAGTGCGGAACACTATTATCAGGCAGCAAAGTTTTCCCGCGAATTTGGCGTTTGCTCCGATGATGATGCCTACGAGGCGATTTGCAATGCCGAAACGGCCCGGCAAGCCAAAGAGATCGCTGACGCGAATTTCAGCGAAGAGAACCGGTGGCAATGGAGTCAAGCGTTACGAAGATATGTAGCCACCACCAGAATGCTTAATGCCAAGTATGCTACCGGGACATTTATGCGTGAACTGCTCTATAAAACTGGGGACTTGACCTTGATCCATGAATCAAAAGATGATTTATTCTGGGGGCAAAACCGTGCAGGTGAAGGGCATAATGTTTTAGGAAAGGCTCTGATGCAGATGCGCGACAGCGGCAGCGATTGTTCGATAATCGAAATGACAGCCAATGCAGGCGAGAAATAAAATATATGGTTAAAGAGTTTGACCAAGGGTTTTATTGCACTGTTGACCGATACTTTACTCGATAACAGTAAAACAACATAAAAAGGAGGATGTTATGGAGATTTTTGTTATGAACGCTGCTGCCCGAGTCGACGGGATGTTGGGGAAAATTTTGTCAACATTGAATGAATAAAATTTTTCCTGCGGTTTGAAGGTCTATTCTGACCGTATGCAGATAGTTGCCAAAAAAGCGTATGCCAATAAGATAAAAATTTTTACGGTCGGAAAAAATTTGTCTTTTCGACGTTTTGTGACAGAAGTCATAATGATTTCTCGCTCGAAATTTCCGGCAGCTGATAGGTTTTTAATTTGAAGTACTCACGATCTCTAAAGCCGTAAGCCTGTTTTATCAGCCATCTGATCTTGTCGATTTCCGGGAAGGTTAAAAAAATATCTGGTACAGACGGAACCATTGTCTTGACTGATGGTTGCAAAATAAGATTATCAGACATCACTGATTTGAGCATTGGCTGATTTGCTTATTTGTAAATTTTGATTATTTTCGTTTTTTTCGATTGTAATTTCCTTTTTGCATGATATATTAGAGGTATCGTACTACGGTGAGGTATTGTCTTCATCGCAGGACAGGGCTATTTTGACAACCGTTATATTTCAGCAAATGTCTCGAAAATCCGCCAAGTAATAAAGACTTTTTGCAGTAATCGTAGGTGAAATGTATCCGGTAGGATTGTGTCTACACATCTTGCCGGACGTTCTCTGGCATGATTACTGCAGGTTCTTGGCGGAACCTTCGAGACTGTGTTTGAGAGCATTCGGTTTTATTTGAACATTACCAAGCAAGCTGGATTTCGCAGCAGAAAGTTGTGGAATCGGCAGGCTCGCTAAATTTTTATGGGGATTCCGATCATGAGAATGATAACTGCTACGACAGCATTTAAGATGCCGCTTTACGACATCAGTATTCCGCTGTCCGCATTTTCGGTGTCCTCTACAGTTTTTCGGAACACTGAAAAACTGTCTTGCGCGAACGAAGTGAGAGCAAGCAAGCAAGCAAGCAA
>JAFVTF010000100.1 GCA_017503375.1 Lentisphaeria bacterium
CTTTATTACATATTTTTTCCCGGTGTCTATAGCAGGCTTGAAACTCACGTTCCCATCCCGAACACGATTGATAAGGGGCCTAGCGACGATGGTACTGCACATTTGAGTGTGGGAGAGTAGTTCGATGCCGGGATTTTTTTTGCCCAAAAATTTCCTGATCAGTGCAGAAACCTCTGAATCAGGATTTTTTTTGCCCGGAAGCCCTCCACGATGATGGTACTGCACATTCGAGTGTGGGAGAGTTACGGCAGGGGAAACGCTGTCTTTTTCGGAGTTTGTTTGGGATTTTCTGCCAGAAAAAAGCTTTATGGTAATATCATTTAAGATGCTTTAATAGGAATTCGTATCCTGTTTGCAAAGCATCTTGTGGCGGACGGTGGCCTGAAGCATGATTCACAAAACAGAGTTTTTCCGGAGACTCTTTGTATTTATGGGCTTGTAAGATCATCGTAAGGCTGGATTCATTGTCATATTTTCCTGCAAGGAGAGCAAATGGTTTGCAGCCAGAGTATTCCAGCAACTGCCAATGTTCCATACCGATTTTTTTCATAGTTTCCAGATCTTTTCCCCAATACCAGATTTCTTCCCAGTTGCTTTGTTCCCAACAAAAACCAAAATCACTGGTAAGGACCACTTTGATTCTGGGATCGAAACAACCAGTATAAAATGCCATTTTTCCTCCCAGGGAATGTCCCGCGATCCCGATTTTGCCGGAATCTACACGGGGATCATCTTCAAGAACATCGATCAGTAAGCTGGTATCAGCCATCAATTTTCCGACACCTGACCATGTGGGATAATCTTTTTTCAAAGCTTCGCCGCTAAGCTGCCAGCGAGCAAAATCGTTTCGAGGTAAATCAAGATCCAAATAGGTCAAATGGTATGCTTCTGCTGAAATTGTGATGATTCCTTTTTTTGCCAGATCAGTCATCATTGTTATTCCAGCATAGAAAGGAAGTTCTTCCAGAGATTCCAATTCAAAACCGAGCATTGCCGCCGGAAAATAGAATGGTATTGCAACAGCCGGTGCCGGCGCAGATAATTTTTTGGGAAGAACAATCAGAACCTGTTGCGTTGTTCCCGGACCATTTGCCTGTGAATATAATTCAGCATTACATTCAGCAAATTCGTAACGTTTTATTAAAACAAACGATTTTTTGAACGTATAATTTTCCGGCTTTGCAAGACGTTTTTCCCATTCTGCTTTCAGGTATGCTGTTCCAACCTGTTCTCCTGTTTGCGCGTCCATAATATAAATCCTTTGCTGCGATAGAGTTATAAAAGCCTGGAACCAGGCAAGCACTACATCCGGCTGATTATAATATACATCAATAATATTTTTTTTCTACCAGTCGGAAAAAAAATTCCGTCAATTATATATTTTTTTTCAAAGATATCTTGACAAAAATAAAATAGTGTGTTATAATATAGTCTGAAACGATAAAGATATTGAAGGTAAAGGTAATATGACGATTAAAGAGATAGCAAAACAGCTTGGTTTTTCAACGACCACCGTGTCTGTTTGTCTTTCTCATCGTGAAAATGATCCCCGTTATAAGATACTGCCTGAAAAGGCGGAGCTGATTCGGGAATATGCAAAATCCTGTGGTTATACGCCGAACTTGAATGCAAAAAAATTGAGACTTTCTGGAACAAATAATTCTGTTGGGTTGCTATTTCGGGAAAGAGCCGGTATGGAACGCCAATTCCATTCTATGAACAGAGTTATTTCCCGATTGAATGAATTGAATATCAATTATCAGGTGCTTACTTACAAAGACCGTTTTCTTTCGGACGCATTGAGTTTGCTGAAAGGATTACAGGTGAACCATGTGATTTCTTTCAGTCCTCTGATAGAGCCTTGTTACATAAAACACCCGAACTCTCTTTGTCGTATTGATGCGGAAGCCAGTCGGAAAGTCGATGAATTTTTAAATGATTGGAAGTCTGTTGAAACTCTTCTGAACGATATGACGTTATATTCTGTCAATTATCTATTTCCTGTTCCTGTGAACGGCGGTATCCGGAAAGGATTGGTTCGGATGGGAACGGATATTGGCAGATTTATGCGATCATGGATCAAAAAAATCAATGATTCCGGACAGGGACCTGTGGTTGTAGCCAGCTGGTGCGGGGAGGAAGAGCAGATGTTGGAAGAAGGTTTGCTTCAATGCAAAGAGCATATTTTGTATCCCTCTTTCACATCGAACCGTTATGAAGAGGGGATTGCTTTCGGAGAACATCTCTGTAAATTATATAAGAAGTATCCATTCCGAACGGTGTTTATCGGTAACGATAGTTTAGCTGCGGGGTTAATGACGGTGTTTCTGGATAACGGTTTCCGTATTCCGGAGGATATCGGAGTGATTGGTTTTGGAGATGATGACGGTTGCCCCTGTTTCCGAGTCCCGTTGACGACCTTTGATTGTAATATAGCTGGAAATGCTTTAGAAATCATAGAAGGGATTGCCACGAACAAAACATCTTTTGAAGATAAAGAAGAGGATTTTACATATATAGAACGAAAATCGTTTCGAATGAAAAGTAAATAAAAACGTTTTTTTTGATATATTCTGTAACGATACAGAGTAATATTTTTCAAGGAGGTAAAAGAGTAAAAAATGTTGAATCGGAACTTTGACCGGAAGAATTATTCCGGATATTTAATTTTGTCATAACTATTTTATAAAAAAGCATCTGTAACGATACAGATGGTATAAAGGAGGTCTTTGGAAATGAGCAAAAAAAAACAGGAATCATTGCAGTACAGAGTGTTCTGGACATGGGATCATTCTACAAACTGGTGTATGAATCAGGTTGGTAAACAAAATACCGGAGTAGGGAACGTATATACCAAAAAGCCGGGAATATTTGTGGAAGATTATAAACGGGCCGTGGATTTTTGCCAGGCAAATGGGATTGATGCCATCGGGATCGTTGGAATGCTCCGTGACAGTCACGGGAGCTTTGAATCTGCCCGCCGTATTTGCGGTTATGCCCGGGAACACGGCGTGAGAATTTATCTGATTACCGGACTTTATTCTTATGGCGGTCTTTATTATGAAGGGGATTCTGAGTTTTCTCTTGACCGGTTTCTTGAAAAAAATCCGGAATGTATGGCACGTTGGGTTGACCGTCAGCCATTCTACTGGACATTCTGCAATCCCCATGGGCACAAGCGGCAGCCTATCGGCTGTCCTTCCAGTGAACCGCTTCACAACTTTCTGATGGATTCTCTGGACTATGTTTTTCATGCGATTCCGGAGCTTGGGGGAGCTCAAATCGAAGCAGGTGACTCATTTATCTGTATGTGTGACAAATGTCGCGAAAGACGGGCTGCCATGCGTGGCGGGGAAGAGCAGCTTCCTTTAACCAGTATGAGTGATATGGCAAAAATTTATCCTGATGCCGTTGATGTCATTACCAAACGTAATCCAGATGCATGGGTGATTTGCGAATCTTATACACACTTTCTTGATTGCAAATTTTTCAACGATCCGACTTCACCTGCTTTAAAAGCGATTACCAGTATGCCTGATCATGTTTTCTGGCAGTGGAAGTGCGACAAACGTCTGCGGGAAAATACCTGGACCGAAAAAGACCGTCTTCCGGAGCCGATGCGGAAATTCCGTCATATTATGCGTGCACACAGCGGAACACAGTGGGTTGGCGGACGGCACACATTGGCGATTGATGAGATCCGCAGGCAGTGCCGCCTCAGTTATACTTCCGGAATCCAAGGTGTTTCCATGTTCGGTGAAGGTTCTGATTTTCATGCAAATGCTGAGCTGAACTACAAGGCTTTGTGCTATTTCTCACATCATCCAATGGCAAGCTGTGAAGATTATGCCAGAGATGTTATGGCTCCATTGCTGGGAGGTGATGAGTTGGCTCTCCGTTATCTGGAATTTGGCGTTTTGAACAGAACTCCGGAAAAAATCCGTACAGCCATGCCGGAAATGGCAAAGATCATCGGAAAACTGAAAGATCCTGATACCATCCGCCGTTGGAGCTATCTCACATCCTTTCTGAACACATTTGGATGGGAATACGAAAAGAAACAGGAAAGAAGTAAAACAGATAACGTTGATTTTAAAATAGGCTAACAAGAAAGGTAGTTACAAAACAAAAATTATTTGAATCGATCGAAAAGAACAGAACCCCAAAAACAACTAACGGGAAAGAGAGAAATCTGAAAAATGAAAAGCAAAATTTATTTGAACGCAGAGTGTCATGAAAGCTATGCAAGTTCCAAACGGATGCACTTTACCCTGATTGAATTGCTTGTTGTCATCGCCATTATTGCAATTTTAGCCGGAATGCTTCTTCCAGCATTGAACAATGCAAGAGAAGCTGGACGCAGTTCCAGCTGCCTCAATAATCTGAAACAGATTGGGCTTGCCCAGGCTGCATATTCACAGGACAATAATGAGTGGATTGTACGCGGATATGCCAATGTCAGAGAACTGAATGACCCTCGCGCCGCATGGTATGGGATTCTTGCCGGGGTGGATTTGTCCAACTTCAAAATGTCAAACAACGGGATGGTTACCTATACACATTCCACAGCGATGGGAACTTTCGGATGTCCTTCTCAAAAACTCACCAGCGGGTGGAACTATACGCATTATACTTCCAATGACTTTCTGCTGATGACAAGTATTACTTCAGAAATAAAATACCGTAGACTTTCGTCAGTGACAGGTGCATCATCTGCGATTTTTGCCGGTGACAGCAACCTGACCAGTTCTCCCGGCACAAGAAGTATTCGTTGGTTCAGCTACCGTCACGGCGGAATGAATGATTCCAGAACCGCCGGCGTAGATACAAAAGTCGGTGCAAACGGAAAAACAAACCTCATCATGATGGATGGTCATACCGAAACAAAAAGAGTAGAAGAGTTGGAAACAACGATTACTGTTCCGACACCCACCAATACCGTAACGCAGAGTTATGTCAACAAACATCTGCTGAATGGATTTAAATATTGATAAATGAAAGCGATTGAGTTTATGAAAAAAATAGCATTTCTATCAGTTTTAAGTGCTGTATTCTTTTCAGTTACAGCTGAAGAGGTTACAATAACTGAACCGAAGACGCAGATTCCGCTTTCGCGGAAAATTGAAATTGATTCCACGCAGGATTATACTTTTACAATCAATGCAAAAGGCGGAAAAGGAAAGCTGGCAATCCGTTTGTATCAATTCAACAACTCACAGCGGCGGATAGGAAACTCACATGTCAACGGAAAGGCAGATTCTCTTACAGAACTTGCTGCGCCGGCTATTGCAGGAACAAAAGAGTTTATTGTAAAAGATGCCTCCAAGTGGCTGCAGCCCCGTACCGGAACAAATATTGTAGCATTCCGTGCAAAAGCTGATTTAAGCGATCTCCCGAATTTCACCATTGATTATTATTCAAAGAGCGTTACAAAACTTCCTGACGGAACATGGAAGATCGAAATGAAAACACCTCTCCGCAGAAGTCATCCGGCAGGTTCCCTTGTCCGGCAGCACTATGATGGAGGGCATCTTACTGTTACGGTTCCCCTGCCGTTGAAAAAGCCGTTCAAGACGATCATCAAAGCTGCTAAGGGTCTGGGACCTCATCACGGCACCTGGTGGCAGGGTGCCGTTTATGTTCAGCCGACAGCTATCATTACAGATAATGTTCCTGTGACTGTTACAGAGATGTCTCTGACTCCTGTTTTCAGTGCAAAGAAAGCTGCTGTACCGCAACCTCAGAATACCGTCAAACAGCAGAAAAAAACAGTGAAAGTTCCGCCTGTCAAAAAATCAGTTTCATCTGTGCCGGCAAATCCACAGAAGATGGGCGTGTATGGATGTCAGAAAGTTTTGAAGCAGACTCCTGACGAAGCTGTTTTTCTGAACCGTTATTTTATGAATCAAAAAAGACGGTACAACTGGTCCGGAACGACGATGCGGAATCTTTCGATTCCTGCTTCCGAGGTGAAGCAGTTTGAGTTCGATCTAAAAACCAAAGTCAGCTGTTTTGTGCGTGTGATGTTCATACTGAAAAAGAAAGATGGGAAAAATCTGAACATTGTCACAGTATCAAAATCTGTAATTCCGGATGGAAATTATCGTCGATATATTTTTCATCCACAGGATTCCCCCCAGTGGAATAATGATGCTGTGTTGACCGGATGGACGATCCGCATTGTTGATTATGAAGAGATCGGGAAGGAAATGGGCGTACGCAATCCCCGGATCCTTGCACAGAAAAACCTTTTCCCGGGTGCTGATTTTGCCATGAATGGAAAAAATGTGATTCTTCATGAAATGCGTCCCATCGGAAAATACAAACTCAGTTGGCAGAACGGAACCTGTCCGGGTGTCAAACTCAGATTTTTCAATCACAAAATGGAAGAGATCCCCAATACAGCGGTTTCTCTGAAAAAAGGTGAAAAAGAAATCTCTTTTACCGCACCTGAAATGATGATCTATGCCGTTGCTTCCCTCGACGGTGCAAAGAAAACCGGATATCCGAAAGTTGATTGTCTGCACTGGCAGATCCGCTATAAACCGGAAGTATTCTGGAAGGGACAATGGATATGGTCCCGGTTCGGAAAAGGTCCAGATTACGCCTATGTCTGGTTTGAACGGACTTTTGATCTGAAAGAAAAGCCGGAATATGCCGTGCTTGGGCTGATGGCAGATGATAAATCTGAAATTTATGTCAACGGCGAACGTGTCGGCGCAACGTTCCGTTACAGTATACCGGACAGATTCAATATCACCGATCACCTTCAGAAAGGAAAGAACAAGATTACTGTCAGAGTTTATAATCTTGACTCTGCTGCCGGACTTTGTGCAGATATTTACTGGAAAAATGCTGATGGAAAAGAGGGGTTTGTTCTGACTGACAAGCAGTGGCTCTGTCATGAAAACGGATCCTCCACGGCAAAGCCAGCGGCAATCAATTCTCCCACCGTTGAACTGGGCGATCCGGCTTATACGGCTCCGTGGTCAGCTTATATCGGATTCGTTTATGTGGGCCCCAGAGGGCGTTTTACGCTGAAGCAAAGTGAAAACGGAAAATTTACTGCGGTTCTGGATCGTTCAGTGATCTCTCTTTTCCGGACACTTCTTTTTGAACGCCGTACAGCCTCCGGAAAGGTCAGTAAATTCCTTCTTCCGGCATCTATGACAAAAAATACTGATGGTACAGTTACTGTCAATTATCCGAAAATCCTTCCCGCTGAAGAACCAAGTAAAGTTTATCTGATTGATGATTTCTGGGAAGTCACTGACGGAAAAGCACTTGCAGAACTCCCTGCAGTTGCTGTGAAACCGACAGAGTTTCAGAAAGCTGAATTTATCAATGTCGGAACCCGGACAATGCTGAAATTTCGTGGAAAACTCTGGAATCCTGCGTTCTATCTGAACCGCTATCAGGAACGCAAAGATGCCATTCAGAAGATAGGAATCCACAGCTACTCTCTCAGCTGTGAGTTCACGGATGTCTGGCGCGGAGTCAACCAGTATGATTTCACAAATCTTGACCGGAAGATGGAACTGCTTGCGACCATGGATCCGGAGGCTATTTTCATTCTGGATATTGGTCTTTATATGCCCGATTGGTGGCTTGAGGCTTATCCGGATGAAGCATCGGCCTACTTTGAAGGAACCCGCCGGAATACTTATGATGATGTTCAGGCTCTTGCTTCAAAACGCTGGCTGAAAGATTCCGAAGCACCTGTCAAAGCAATACTGGATCATATCCGCAAAAAAGGTTATGCAGACCGTATTTGGGCGTTCAACCTGACAAATGGACGCGGCAGTGAATGGTTCTGGGGGGGAGCTTCTGCCGGAACAGACTTCTATCGCAAACGGGCTCATCCGGGGTTCAGTCCTGCTGACTACAGAACATTTCGGGCAATGCTCCGGAAGTGGTATCCCAATGATGCCGCTCTTGCAAAAGCATGGAATATGCCGGGGCTCACTGTGGAAACTGCCAAAATGGCAAATCCGAACCTGCGAAAAACCGGTGCAGTCGGTTCTCTTTTTGACCCGACGAAAAATGCCCAGCTAATGGACTGGTTCCGTTTCCGTAATGAATCCCTCGCGGAGGCTATCAATTATTTTGGTCATTACTTCAAAAAAGTTACCGGAAACGGGCCTTTGATTGGGTGTTATTATGGTTACTGGGTAACTCTGGCAGAATCCGGATACCGCAGTCAGCTCATCACCGGTCATAATGGTTTCATGACATGCTTGCGCGATAATGCTGTTGACTTCTTCCGTGCACCCTCTCGCTACAATTATCGGAGACCCGGCGATCCGAACGGGATCATGATGCCTTATTCTTCTTTCATGTATCACAACAAAGTCGTTTTCATTGAAAATGACCAGCGGACAGCTTTTGCACCCAGTCAGGGTGATGCCAATGATGTCTATGCCTGCCGTCCTTCCACTCCGATTGAGTCTGTCGGACAGATCAATCGGGAATTCGGAATGGCTCATGCGACAGGTGTTGCCCATTACTGGTACGAAAATCCCCCGGGAAGTTTCTATGAACCTGCCATCGTGGCTGTTTTGGATGAACAGTACAAAGCCACTGCGAAACTGCCGCCTGTCAAAGGTTTTACCCCTGTGGAAACAACGATCGTTTGCGATGTGGAAAGTATCTATCATTCCATCGATGGTAACAACGGCATTTTCCCGCCTGCGATAAAAGGTTTGTTCTGGCACTACAACCGCCTGGGCGCTCCGTTTACTAATGTCGTTGTTGATGACCTCGTGGAAAAAGGAAAGGCTCCGGCGCATAAACTGTATATCATGCTGCCGACACTTGTGTTGTCAAAAGCACAACGAGCCGCGCTCAAACAGCGTTTTGAACGGGAAAAAGCTACGGTTCTCTGGCTTTATTCAGCCGGTTCCAGTTATCCGGATAAAGGACCTTCTGCGAATTATTGCGGAGATTTTCTGGGAATCAAATTTACCATGGACTCCAAGCCGCAAACTGTGAATCTGATCTGGAACGGCGAAAAATTTGTCAGTCGTTTTACCAATGCTCCGTGGTTCTTCCCGATTTCCGGTTATGATTCTGTTCTGGCAAAAGATGAGAAAGGCCGGGCCGCTGTTGTTGTGAAAAAGGTCAACGGTGCAACTCATATTTTCTCTGCATTGCCGGATCTGCCGAAATCTTTGCTGGATGCAGTCGTAAAGAAAGCTGGAGTTTTCCAGTATGTGAAGACTATGGATGATCCCATCTGGGCTGGAAATGATATTGTGACTCTCCATGCTGCAACAGGCGGGAAAAAGCAGATATTCCTGCCTAAAGGAAAATTTTTGAAACCGATTCTCGGTCCCATGAAAAAGACGGTTCGTTCCGGAGAAACGTGGGAAGCTGTCGGCGGCCAGAGTTATGTTTTCCTGGTAACAGAATAACCCCAGAAAGGTTTTTGAAGAAATGAAAAAACTTTTATTGGCAATTGTTTTCAGTATTGCATCCATTCTGTTGAACGCCGTTGAACAGAAATTGCTTTCTGAAAAAGAACCGGAGACCTTGACAAATGTCAGGATTCTTGGAAAGACCAATAAATCTCCTCTCTCTTATCTGCCGGGAGAGGAGATAGTATTCACCTTTACTCTTGATACAGGAAAAGACAAGCCGGGAGATTGGCGTTTTCATTTCCGTCAAGGGGGGGATGGACTCAAAATTCAAAACGGGAAAGCTCCTGTTAACAAACCATTGATTGTCAAAACCTCATTGACAAAACCAGGATTTGCCTTTTGTGAAGTGACACTTCACGATGCCTCCGGAAAGCGGATTTATTCTGAAACGATCCGGCCGAACAGGAAAAAACTGAAAAGAGAGATCATTTTTTCCGCCGGAGCTGCTGTTCAGCCGGAAAAATTGAAAGATTGCGGCGAGCCCGCAGATTTTGATACATTCTGGGATCAGCAGAAAAAACGGCTTGCTGCCGTTCCTTTCATGGGAAAAGTAGAAAAAAAACTGGTAAGGGAATACAAAAACGGTTATGTCTATGCCATTTCCATTCCTTCCGCAGGGCCCAGACCGGCAACGGGATATTTGACGATCCCAAAGAATGCAAAAGCAAAATCTTTGCCGATACATGTTTCCTTTTTTGGTTATGGCATCACCAAACAAGTGCCACCGCCTGTGATCTCCAGCCGTTTGATCAATTTTCAGGTCAATGCCCATGGACAGAAACTTGAACAGAATGAAGAATATTATAAAGATTTCTTCAAATCAATCGGTGGAAAGGGGTATGCGTATAATCAGGAACATAACAAAGATCCGGAGACATGTTTTTTTAACGGAATGGCGTTGAGAAATCTCCGTGCTTTGGAATATGTAAAAACTCTTCCTGAGTGGAATGGTAAAGATCTGATCGTCAAAGGTCAGAGTCAGGGCGGACTTCAGACAATGTGGGTTGCAGCTCTTGATCCGGCTGTTACAGAAGCTCATCCATCAATTATCTGGTGTTGCGATCTGGCAGGATCTCTCAAACAAAAACGATTTGGAGCATTTGGGAGAGTCAAATACACTCCTGCACTGGAATATTATGATCCGGTTTTTATGGCAAAACGAATCCGAAAAGCAAAAATTGTGATTACACGAGCCGGACTCGGAGACTATACAAGCCCACCTTCCGGACTTGCCATCTGTTATAATAATCTTGCGACCCCGGAGAAAACGATCAAATGGTATCAGGGAAGCAACCATACGATAATTCCTCCAGAAGCTGAAATTATAACCTGGACTGCCGGGAAAAAAGTTGAAAAATAATGCTTTATGTTATAAAAATTCCTGATCTATGTTTTATAGTATCAGGAATTTTTTTCTCTGAAATCTATATGCGATGATAGGGCGATCACGGATCAGCTGTTTCTTTGGATTGATCGGAAAATGTATAAATATCAGTTGTTCAAAAAAAGCTCTGTTCCCAATAAGGGTTGGTAAGTCTTTCTGCTCTTTTAACCAAAAGATGGCATTTTGATTTTTGCGTTGCAAAAATCGGAATGCCGCAAAAAGGTTTGAAAAAGGATGATGGGGTTCGGGGAAGAAGGGAAGAAATTTCCTCAAAATTTTTTCCCTTCTTCCCCGATCACAAAACAACCTTTATCGGGAACAGAGCCTTTTTATTTCACAAAGATCGTTGAATTCCTATCAGTTTTCCTTCGATGGGGAGGTTATCCAGAGGAAAGATTATGGGATGTTTTTCATGAAAACTGAAGAATTCGGCCTGCTCATCAAATATTTTTTTACATTCCAACAGTTCCTGATGATCATTGATCACTGCGATAATCAAATCTCCCGGACAGATATCCGATGGCTTTTTAATTAAAATTGCAACATCGCCCGGTAAAATTCCGCGTGATAAATAACAATTTTCTTTCATGATGACGGCATAATAGTTACCGGAGTCAATAAATTTTTGATTTGCTGAAAGCATTTCTGCATCACAAAAAATTGTTTTAGCCGCTGTTTTTCCGGATAATCTTTCTGTGTTATTTTGCAGCGGAATGGAGTGGACACCCGAAAATCCTTTTTTCACGGATGATTTTTTTAGTGTAATGCTGCGGGCTTTTGAGCTGCGTTGAAGATAATTTTTCTTTTGCAACGCTTTCAAGTGTGCAAAAACGGTTGATGTTTTTATTCCGAACCGGTCGGCAATTTCATAAACGGTTGGTGCCATTTTGTTGTGTAATGTAAAATCTCTGATAAAATTCAGGATTTCCGTTTGTTTTCCGGTCAGTTTTTTCATTGATTTTCCCCCCGTTGTTCTGTGA
>JAFVTF010000101.1 GCA_017503375.1 Lentisphaeria bacterium
CGGAAAAAGGATTTACAGATGCTTTGCCGTATCGCAGCAAAATATTCCGATTCTGAAAACTTTCTGGAAGCATTCAAACTCGATCCGGATACCGAGGTGCTGGAACATGACAACGATGCGGAAAGCAAAATAACTTTGATCACAGTCCACAGTGCCAAAGGCAGCGAATGTGATCACGCCTACATCTTCCGGGTTCAGAATGGCGTATTTCCTCATATTAAGGCTACCAGCGCTGATGAGATCGAAGAAGAACGCCGGGTTCTTTATGTAGCAATGACCCGCGCAAGAAAAGAGTTGATCCTTACCAGAACCAGTACCGACAGTGACAAATTTCTGACCGATGAAATGGTCAGACGAATGGAACGCCGCACACAGGCAAAAGGATGGTAAAAAATGGCAAAAACAAAATCTTCTTACAGTAACACGATCTCCATCAAAGAATTAAAGGAACTTCTGCTGGATAACTTGAACGCCCTTTGGGAAAATGGTCCTGCTTTGCATACAAAACACGCTTCTGCCGCAAGTCTGATTCCCCCCATTATGGTTTGGGGTGCACCGGGCGTGGGAAAATCGACTGCCGTCCGGGAGTTGACACAGGAACTCGGTATCGGCTTTATCGACGTTCGTCTTGCCCAGCGCGAGCCGGTGGATATGCGCGGACTTCCTGTCCCGGATGAAAAAGAAAACTCGGTAAAATGGCTGGTTTCAGGAGAGTGGCCCAGAGATCCCAACAGCCGCGGTATCATTATGTTCGATGAGTTGACTGCTGCCGACAAAACCTTGCAGGTGGCGGCGTATGAATTCATCCTTGACCGGAGACTTGGAGCATTATACAATGTTCCGGACGGCTGGTACATTATGGCGGCAGGCAACCGGATCGAAGACAGAGCCGTTTCCTGTGCTATGTCCAGTGCATTGGCAAACCGCTTTCTCCATGTGGAAGTTGCCGCTGAAGCAGCGAGTTTTCTTGCATGGGCAAAAGAAAACAATCTGCACCCTGCCGTGACCGGATTTATCAATTTCCGTCCGCAGTTGCTCTTTTCGCAGGATAACGAGGATTTACAGCGCGGTTGGCCCAGCCCCCGCAGTTGGGAGCGGGTAAGTACCATGCTGAAAATCGCCGAAAAGAACCAACGGAAAAGTTCCCTGAAATATACGATTCCGGGGCTTATCGGTCAAGGGGCGGCGGCAGAATTTATGGCGTTTTACAAAAATATCTATTATATGAGTGATACGGTGGATATTGCCGAATGTCTGAAAAGCGGCAGAACGATTCCACTTCCGCAGAAAGCCGATCTTCTTCACGCCTGTTGTGGAGCAGTGGCATATCAGTTGAAATCAACCAAAGATGCAAAACTTTTCCCGGTCATTGCAGAAAACTTCCTTAAATTTGTCCAGTCGCTCCCCAATGATTTTGCGGCAATGATCATGAATGATGTGGAGTCCTCTCTTGCCGGAACTAAACGCTCTGAAATCATAAAAAATCATCCGCTTTACGCTTCCGTTCAGCAGAAATACAAGCCGGAAAGCCTTTTTGAATTATGAAAATAGAAATCAGGGAATGCCGCAAACCCAATGCAGAAGAAGAGGCGTTGAAAGCCAAAGTCCTGGAAATGATGCAGTTTGACCGCTGCCGACTTCTGGAAAAACACCCCTTTGTGGGACATCTTGCCATGCACCTTGATATGATCCCCGTCATCGACAGCCGCATGACTACTGCAACTACGGATGGCGCAAGGATGTTCATGGATGCAGAGTTCTATTCAAAAATGGATGAAGAGGAACGATTGGGCATCATCGGTCATGAAGTGTGGCACTGTGCCTTGCGTCATTTTCAGCGTTTGGGCAACCGTGACCGGAAAAAGTTCAACTTCGCCTGCGATGTGGAAGTTGATCTGCTGCTGCACCGTGACGGCTTCAAGGTGGAAGTTTTGCCCCATGAAGCCACTTGGGAAGGGAAAAGTGCCGAGCAGATCTACGATCTCATGTTTCCCGGATTGGAACAGTTTCAGAAAGATGATGAACATATTTTTGACTCCGATAAACTGCCGGGAGATGATGACGGAGAAAACGAGGGAGATGCCTCTAATGAAGAAAACAGCGAAAAAAAGGATGGAACTGAAGAAAAGAACAATAGTTCCGGTCAGGGGCAAGACGGCTCTCCGGAAAACAATAAGAACGAAAAAGGTTCCGGCGGAACGCCCATTGCCGGAGATGCCGATTTGCCATCTGTAAGCCATGACGGAGTGATCGACCCGGATTTTCAGCCTGCCAGAGAAGAAGAACTTGCTGAAGATTGGAAAGATCATCTTAAAAATGCTGTTCAGCAGGAAATGAAAAAAGGCAATAAAGGTATCGGCAACCTCCCCGGAAATGTGGAAGACCTCATCAAAGATGAAGATAAAGTTGCCACGGTGGATTGGAAAAAAGTTCTACTGGATTATGTTTCACAGCTTTTCGGTGGAGATCGTCAGTGGCTTCCTCCATCAAGGCGGTATGTGTGGAAGAAACTCTATTTGCCCAGCCGGGCAAAAAAACA
>JAFVTF010000102.1 GCA_017503375.1 Lentisphaeria bacterium
CCTCCTTCGTTAAAACTCCGGAGGACAAGCCGAAAACGCTCCATTTTCAGATCACGGCAAGAATTTTCAGACATTTTTGAAGACTTTTGAAATTGCCTCAATAAGATAAAAAATTGGCAAAAAAATTGCTGTGTATGATGATGGTATGACATCCCTTGTCATAGATTGACGTATATAATAAGACATAAGATATTCAAAATTCGAAAGGTACTGCTATGGAATTGATCTATGTGTGTAAAATCTGCGGCAGAGAAAATAAGATCGAAGCCGAAAAGTTACTGGCAAGTAAGGAGCTTGTATGTGAAAATTGTCAGCATCATTCGGCATTGACTTCCGGAAATGATACTCCGAAGCGATGGGATGAATCCTTGAATATGGAGCAGGAGCGTGCCGCCTGTTACAACGACCGTGCCAAAGCCCTGCTGGTTCTTGCCGGGGCGGGATGCGGCAAAACCAAAACGCTGATCGCCAGAGCCTTGTTCCTGCACCGGGAACTGAATGTTCCGGCGGAGAAAATCGCCCTGCTGACCTTCACCCGGAAGGCTGCAAAGGAAATTTCAGAACGGCTCAATATGGAAGTCACCGGAATGGGTGACCGGATGTTTGTGGGAACGTTTCATCGGTTCTGTCTTGACCTGATGCGTCATCACAGCGGATATTTTGACTGTGCCGGGTTCAAACTCATTGACCGGGATGACCAAAGTGCTGTTATCCGGAAACTGCGGAATGATCTTGCCATTCCGGAAAACGCTCCGGAAATCCTTGTCCCCAAAGTGGAGGAACTTTGCGGTATTCTTTCCTATATGAATAATGCGATGGTAGGTGTGGATGATTATTTTTTCCGGTTTCCCTGTACATTGGCAGAAACTCCCAGGTATGTGAAAGAAATCTTTTCCGGATACCAACAGTATAAATTGGAAAACAAACTCCTTGACTTTGATGATATATTGAGCATGACAGCCCGGAATCTGACTCTGATCTCCGAATTCCGGCGGTTGGTTCAAAATAAATTTGATCACATTCTTGTTGATGAGATGCAGGATACCAGTCCCATCCAGTGGGCGATATTGAAGCCGTTGTATCCGTCAGTCAATCTTTTCTGCGTGGGAGATGATGCCCAAAGTATTTACTCATTCCGGGGAGCTGACTTCAAAAATGTACACAACTTCTGCGACCAGCTGCCCGACAGCATCACGTTGAAACTTACCGAAAATTACCGTTCAAGTCAGGAAATTCTGGATATTTCCAATATGCTTTTGCAGAACGCCGCCGTTGAATACAAAAAGGATTTGCGCGCCCACAAAGGATTTTCAGGACGCGGTCCGGAACTTTACACCTTTCATTCAGATTTTGATGAGGCGGATTTTGTTTTGAAAAGCATCCGTTCCAAACTGCGTAAAGGAGTAAGTCCAAGTCAAATCATGCTGATGTTCCGCAGTGCAACTCACGCACGGATCATTGAACATACTTTGCGGACAGCCGGAATTCCGTACCGCTTTATCGGCGGGATGAGTTTTCTTCAATCCAGTCATATCAAGGATGTGATTTCAGCTTTGGAGGCGGTAACAAGTTTCAAATATGAACTTGCTTGGCATCGATTCTTATGTCTGCACCGTAAATTGGGAGATAAAACCAGTTTCAAATATTTTCTTGCCATACAACATGCCCCGGATCATGTGACCGGATTACAGATGATGGGGCGTAATCTTGTTCCCAAATATCCTGATTTAGGAGAATTTTTGCAGAACTTTGATCCAAACCGTCCTCCGGCAGATCTTCTGAAAGATATCCTTTCTTATTTTGAAAAGACCAAACTTCTGGAGGAAAAATACGATAATTGGGAGGACCGGAAAAAGGATTTACTTCTTCTCTCCAGGATCGCGGAAAAATATTCAGATGCAGAACATTTTCTGGAAGCATTCAAACTTGATCCGGATACCGAAGTTCTGGAGCATGACAATGATACCGAAAGCAAGATAACTTTGATCACCGTTCACAGTGCCAAAGGCAGTGAATGTGATCACGCTTATATCTTCCGGGTACAGAATGGAGTATTCCCCCACATAAAAGCTGTGTCGGATGATGAGATCGAAGAGGAACGCCGGGTGCTTTATGTAGCAATGACCCGTGCAAGAAAAGATCTGATCCTCACAAGAACCTCTTGCGACAGTGACCGTTTTCTGACCGATGAAATGATAAAACGTATGGAACGCCGAACGCAGGCAAAAGGATGGTAAAAATGGCAAAAACAAAATCTTCTTACAGCAAAACAATTTCCGTAAAAGAACTAAAAGAACTCCTGCTGGATAATTTGAATGCTCTCTGGGAAAACGATCCGGCTTTGCATACAAAACACGCAACAAGTGCAAGCTTGATTCCACCGATCATGGTCTGGGGAGCACCGGGCGTGGGTAAATCAACCGCTGTCAGGGAGTTGACACAGGAACTCGGCATCGGCTTTATTGATGTGCGCCTTGCCCAGCGTGAACCTGTGGATATGCGCGGACTTCCCGTCCCGGACGAAAAAGAAAACTCGGTAAAATGGCTGGTTTCCGGAGAGTGGCCCAGAGATCCGGCAAGCCGCGGTATCATCATGTTCGATGAGTTGACTGCTGCCGACAAAACCTTGCAGGTGGCAGCGTATGAATTCATTCTTGACCGGAGGCTTGGAGCATTATACCATGTTCCGGACGGCTGGTACATCATGGCGGCAGGCAACCGGATCGAAGACAGAGCCGTTTCCTGTGCGATGTCCAGTGCCTTGGCAAACCGTTTTCTCCATGTGGAAGTTGCCGCCGAAGCAGAGAGTTTTCTTCAATGGGCAAAAGAAAACAATCTGCACCCTGCCGTGACCGGATTTATCAAATTCCGTCCGCAACTGCTTTTTTCGCAGGAAAATGAGGATCTGCAGCGTGGCTGGCCCAGCCCCCGGAGTTGGGAAAGAGTCAGTACCATGCTGAAGATCGCCGAAAAGAACCAACGGAAAAGTTCCTTGAAATACACTATCCCGGGGCTTATCGGACAAGGTGCGGCGGCAGAATTTATGGCGTTTTACAAGAATATCTATTACATGAGTGATACAGTGGATATTGCCGAATGTCTGAAAAGCGGCAGAACGATCCAGCTTCCGCAGAAAGCTGATCTGCTTCATGCCTGTTGCGGAGCAGTGGCGTATCAGTTGAAATCAACCAAAGATGCAAAACTTTTCCCGGTCATTGCGGAAAACTTCCTTAAATTTGTCCAGTCGCTCCCCAATGATTTTGCGGCAATGATCATGAACGATGTGGAGTCCTCTCTTGCCGGGACTAAACGCTCTGAAATCATAAAAAATCATCCGCTTTACGCTTCCGTTCAGCAGAAATACAAGCCGGAAAGTCTTTTTGAATTATGAAAATAGAAATCAGGGAATGCCGCAAACCCAATGCAGAAGAAGAGGCTTTGAAAGCCAAAGTCCGGGAAATGATGCAGTTTGACCGCTGCCGACTTCTGGAAAAACACCCCTTTGTGGGACATCTTGCCATGCACCTTGATATGATTCCCGTCATCGACAGCCGCATGACCACTGCCACCACGGACGGCACAAGGATGTTTATAGATGCTGAATTCTATTCAAAAATGGATGAGGAAGAACGGTTGGGGATCATCGGACATGAAGTATGGCATTGTGCATTGCGTCACTTTCAGCGGCTGGGCAACCGTGACCGGAAAAAGTTCAACTTCGCCTGCGATGTGGAAGTGGATCTGCTTTTGCATAGGGACGGCTTCAAGGTGGAAGTTTTGCCCCATGAAGCCACTTGGGAAGGGAAAAGTGCTGAGCAGATCTACAATCTCATGTTTCCCGGCCTGGAGCAGTTTCAAAAAGATGATGAACACATTTTTGACTCCGACAAACTTCCGGGAGATGATGACGGAGAAAAATCCGGAGATGAATCGGACGATGGCGGGGAATCTGATGGAGAAGAAGATCACAACGGGAAAGACGGAAAAGATCAGGATGTTCAGGCGAGTAATGACAAAGATGGAAATTCCGGAAGGAAAGCCATTACCGGAGATGCGAACTTGCCATCCGTCAGTCATGACGGAGTTATCGACCCGGATTTTCAGCCTGCCAGAGAAGAAGAACTTGCTGAAGATTGGAAAGATCACCTTAAAAATGCCGTTCAGCAGGAAATGGAAAAAGGCGGAAAAGGTATCGGCAATCTTCCGGGAAATGTGGAAGACCTCATCAAAGATGAAGAGAAAATTGCTACAGTGGATTGGAAAAAGGTTCTGCTGGATTATGTTTCCCAACTTTTCGGCGGCGATCGTCAATGGCTGCCGCCAGCCCGACGTTATGTGTGGAAAAAACTCTATCTGCCCAGCCGTGCAAAAAAACAGAGCATTGAAATCGTTCTTGCCATCGACACCAGCGGCAGTACCACGGAAGATCTGCCGGATTTTCTTGCGGAACTGCGGGGGATGACCTCTGCCTTTGGCGAATATAAAATTACCATTATTCAGTGTGACATCGCCATTCACTCGGTACAGGAGTATTCCAACGATGATCCTCTGCCGGAAGAGGGGTTGCAGTTCAAAGGGTTCGGCGGAACAAGTTTCCTTGTTCCATTCCAATATGTGGAAGAAAAAATGGCTGAAGTTCCGACGGTTTTTATTTATCTTACGGACGGCTTCGGACAAGCACCTGCCAAAGCTCCTGATTACCCGGTGATCTGGTGCTTGACCAAGGGTGGCGAAAAACCTGCAGATTGGGGATTGGAAGTAAAAATCAAGGAAAAATAATTGCTCAAGATTTGCTATGACATCTTATGACATAGCAGATGATGTATATTGCTCTCAAAACCTAATCAACCATTAACAGAAAGAGGTGCAAAATGAAAAAAGACTACACTCACATCTGTATCGTTCTGGATGCGTCAGGCTCAATGGGATGCATTGAAAATGACATCAAAGGAAGTTTCAACACTTTTTTGAACAAACAGCGGGAGGAGGAAGGAAAAACTGTATTTGATCTTTTCCAGTTTTCTAATGAAGTTGAGCGGCTTGTCAAGTCTGCTGACCTTGCGTTGTTCAAAGATGACCTTATGTCAAAATATACTTGTAGCGGTATGACTGCATTGAACGATGCCGTCTGCACTGCAATCGATACTATGGGCAAAGAATTTGCTGCAATGCCGGAATCTGAACGCCCGGAAAATGTTCTTTGCGTGATCATTACTGACGGACAGGAAAATGCAAGCAGAGAATTCAGTACCGCAGATATCAAAAAACGCATTGAACACCAGCAGGATGTTTACAAGTGGGAGTTTCTTTTCCTCGCAGCCAATCAGGATGCGTTTGAGTCCGGTTCAGCTCTTGGGATAAGAGAAGATTTCTGTAAAGGCTTCAAGCAAGATTCCCGGGGCGTGGCAGATATGAGCATATTGATGAGTTGCTGTGCTTCGGATATCCGGACGAGAAAACAGGCCCAAAAAAAGCACTGAGGTAATTTCAAAAGTCCGGCAAAAAATGTCTGAAAATTCGGGAATTTTCAGCCATTTTTGAAGACTTTTGAAATTGCCTCCACTGTATGTTTTTTGACATTTGTGCCGGCAAACAGTAATTATTTAGGAGAATAACAATGAATGTATATCTGGAATCTTTCAGTATGCCATCTGAAAATGATGAAATCAATTTTTTCAATGATTTGCAGATGACTTGCTTCAATTCGGTGTATCCCTTCGGGCTTTTCAACGGGGAGTTACCGGAATTTACATTTGAGCCGATAACGATTTTTTACGGCGGAAACGGCTGCGGAAAAACGACCATACTGAATGTCATTGCCGAAAGAATTGGAATAAAACGCGAAACGCCTTTTAATAAATCCATCTTTTGGGATAAATATGTAAATTACTCTTATTTCTCGCCTGAACCGGTTGAGGATAAAATACATGATGTACAACTCTCCAGAGTGATTCCGGAACAAAGCCGCTAGATTACAAGTGATGATGTCTTTTAAAAAATCCTGCAGACAAGAAGCAAAAATGAAAAAATAG
>JAFVTF010000103.1 GCA_017503375.1 Lentisphaeria bacterium
AATGTCTGAAAATTCTTGCAGAGATCTGAAAATGGAGCGTTTTCGGTGGTTACTCTTTGAGTAGCCACGCTCAAACTACCATTTCCATCTCATCAGCAATCTCTTTTCAGCCAAATTTTGCCGGACTTTTGAAATTACCTCTACCTCTCAATAAAAAACAGCAGGAGATACGGAAATTTGCGTTCAGGCTTTACTTCCAGAAATCCGTTTCCTGTTTGACACCGCAATCGGCGGCGATATATTCGGGGGCTTTTCCCGCTTTCCGCTGAGCAGTGTAATCTTTCAATGCTTTATATGCAACCCCGCCGATGATAATACAGACAGGGATGTTGATGAAGGCAAGAATACACTGGGCGATATCCGCAATATCCCACGCAAGACTCATTTTCATAGCTGCACCGAAGAGAATCAGGAGCGTACCGCAGAGCCGGATGATCAGCAGAGCGTTTTTTCCCGGTTTCTTCCCGAAAATGTAAGCAAAACAGCTTTCCACATAATAAAAATTCCCCAGAAGTGTGGTAAAGGCAAACAGCACCATCGCAGCTGCAATCAGAATCGGACCGAAATTCCCGAAGGTGATACTGAGAGCACTCTGAACAAATTTTGCACCTGCCAGTTCAGCTGTCGGTTTGACTCCGGAGGCAAGACACATCAATGCGGTTGCTGTACAAAGAATATTGGTGTCAATGAACACGGAAAGCATCTGCACCAATCCCTGTTTGACCGGGTGGGAAACATCCGCCGCCGCTGCGGCGTTGGGAGCGGAACCGATCCCCGCTTCATTGGAATAAAGCCCCCGTTTCAATCCCCACATCAGAACAGAACCGGCAAAACCACCGAAAATGGCTTTGAAATTGAACGCATCCCGGAAAATAATCCGGAACATTTCCGGCAGATATTCCGCATTGATCACAAGCGCAATAAGGGAAAACACAATGTAAAGAATTCCCATGACAGGAACCAGCGCACCGGTAATTCTCACCAGACGTCTGCTGCCGCCAAGAATTGTAAACAGAAACAATCCGGCAGTCACTGCTCCGAAAATCCAGCAGTAGGAAGGCTTGTAAAATGAGAATGTTTCAAAAGAACTCTGCAGATTGTATGATGCCAGCATATTGTAACCGACACCGTAAGTAAAAATCAAAGCCAGAGCAAAGACGACTGCAAGAAATTTACTGCGGCAGGCACTTTCAATGTAAAAGGAAGGTCCTCCGTAACTGGAACCATCCTGATGTTTCCGTTTGTAAATCTGAGCCAGCGTTGATTCAACGAACGCAGAAGCTCCGCCGATCAAAGCACAAAGCCACATCCAGAAAACAGCTCCGGGACCGCCGAAACAAATAGCAGTGGAAACACCGATGATATTTCCTGTTCCGACACGGGAGGCTGTGGAAATCATCAATGCCCCGAAAGAGGAAACGGCTCCAGGCTGTTTCGGCTTTTCCATTACAACTCTGATTGATTCCAAGAACATACGAATCTGAACGAATCCGGTACGGACAGTAAAATAGAGACCGCCGAGGATCAGCAGCGTGGCAAGAGGCCAGCCTGTCAGATACATCAATCCATCATAAACTGTTTTCATAATAAAGTGTTCCTTTCACGTTTTTTTTCACTAATAAAAATTCAAATTAATATAGCACACATCTGCCTGTTTTTCAAAACAAAAAACAGATGTTTCTGCATTTTTCACCAATTCACTGAAAAAAAACTCAGTTTCCCGGTAAACCTTAATAAAATTCCGCCGGAAAGTTTATCTCCAGCGAGATTGAAAAATCACATTTTCAATGTATATTAACCATCCTGTAAATAATAGAGGTAATTTCAGAAGGACTTTTTATGATTTTTCATGATTTGTTTCAGGACAGGTCGTTCAACCGGAAACTGCTGTCTCTGACCTTTCCCATCACATTGCAGAGTTTGATGCTTGCTCTGGTTGCAGCGGCTGATGCACTGATGCTGGGGATGGTCAATCAGAATGCAATGGCGGCAGTATCGCTGGCTACACAAATCCAGTTTGTTCAGAATATGCTTCTGGGCGGCATTGTGGCAGGGGTCGGAATCCTCGGTGCTCAGTACTGGGGAAAAAAAGACAGGCTTGTTTTAAGTAAAATCTTCGGATTGAGTGTTCAGGAAACGGTGCTTGTTTCCGTGGCATTTTTTATCGGATGCTATTTTTTTCCGGAAAAACTGATGCTTCTTTTTGCCAGTGATGAATCTTTGATCCGGCTGGGCGCTGATTACTTGAAGATTGCAAGCTGGTCCTATCTGCTGACCGGATTATCCCAATCTTATCTTGCGGTCATGCGTGTCACCGATCACGCCAGCCGTTCAGCATGGATCAGTTCCGGGGCTGTGATCTTGAATATTGTTCTGAATATGGTTTTCATTTTCGGATTTGCCGGTATTCCTGCCATGGGGGTGAAAGGGGCCGCTCTGGCAACAGTTTTCGCCCGGATCATTGAATTGATCTGGTGTATTGTTTCATCATTTGAAAAAAGTTTCATCAAACTGCGGTTGAAATATATTTTCAATTTTGAAAAAACTCTGTTTCTGGATTTCTGGAAATATTCTCTTCCGGTGCTGGGAGCTTACATGTTCTGGGGAACCGGATTCACCGCTTACACCGCTCTCATGGGACACATGGGACCGGATGCCGCTGCAGCAAATGCTATTGCAGCCGTAGTGCGTGATCTCATGTGCTGTCTCTGTAACGGAATCGCAGGAGGCAGTGCCATCATCGTCGGAAACGAACTGGGTGCCGGGAATCTGGAAATGGGAAAACGTTACGGAAGACGGACGGCTATCATCTCTTTCCTGATCGGATTTTTCTGTATGTTCGTTATTCTCGGAATGATCCCCGTCGTTTCACATTTTATCAAACTGACCCATCAGGCAAACGAATATATGGTCGGAATGTTCCTGATTCTTTCTGTCTACATGATCGGACGGTGTGTCTGTACAGTAATGATCAACGGTGTTTTCTCTGCCGGAGGAGATACGATGTTTGATGTTTACAGTCTGGCTGTGTGCATGTGGGGAATCGCTTTACCTATCGCGTTTGCCGGAGCGTTCTGGTTCCATTGGCCGGTGCTGATCATCTATGCCTGTACGTGCCTTGATGAGGTGGGAAAAGTTCCCTGGGTGGTACATCATTACAAAAAATTCAAATGGGTAAAAAACATTACACGGGAGGAAATATGATGACAGAATCCATGATCTCAGACTATCTGGCAGCCCTTGATTGTTCCGATGCGCGTGAAGTCTGCAAAAAAAATCTGTTCCGTCTGCAGGAAGCTCATCTGGCATGGATTCCATACACAAATCTTTCGTTCTATAAAAACGGAAATCTTCAGTCTCTGGAGATTGAGGCATTGTTTGAACGCCTGATTATTCAGCGCAAAGGCGGTTATTGTTTTGAACTGAACGGTCTGTTCGGCGAACTTCTGCGGAGTCTGGGATACAATGTCACAGAATATTTTGCCCGCTGGCATTTCGGTGGAACAGATGCAATCCCCATGCGGCGGCACAGAGTCTTGAAAGTCGTGCTGGACGGGGAAACATTTCTGGCTGATGCCGGAATCGGAAGTCCCTGTCCTGTCACCCCGTTGAAATTTGAATATGATACAATCCAGCCCAAAAACTTCCGGGCTTACCGTGTCGTGAAAGACCCGGTTCTGGGAAATGTGGTTGAAGCGGAAACACCCGAAGGGTTCCTGCCTTACTTCTCCTTTACGGAAGACCCCCATTTCCCTCAGGATTTTGTCTATGTTCATGCCTACTGTGTACAGCAGCCGGATTCAGCATTCAGGACAAAAGTTTTCATGCACAAGCTCACAGCGGATACGCAATGGGCTCTTTTGAATCCGACTCCGGAATCACCGGAATATGCGCTCAGAATCTGGCACAATGGAGAAGTTACACTTGAACCGATCCGTTCCAAAGAAAAACTGCTGACCATTCTGACGGATGTTTTCGGGCTGAATTATACAATCGAAGACCTGCCGGAAATAAACTGAAAAGCGCTGTTCCCCATACAGGTTGGTAAATCCTTCTGCTATTTTAACTTTAAGATGGGGCTGTTGCAAAACCTGAAATTTGAAAACACATTTTCGTACGGAGAAAACGGAGTGTACTGAGTGTACGGAGGCATTTTTGGTTATTACCGACCGATTTCTCAAAAGAAATAAAAATTTTTCTCTTGGGTAACGGTTGTTTTAATTACCAAACCACCTCCGTAATCTC
>JAFVTF010000104.1 GCA_017503375.1 Lentisphaeria bacterium
AATGTCTGAAAATTCTTGCAGAGATCTGAAAATGGAGCGTTTTCGGTGGTTACTCTTTGAGTAGCCACGCTCAAACTACCATTTCCATCTCATCAGCAATCTCTTTTCAGCCAAATTTTGCCGGACTTTTGAAATTACCTCCTTTATGCAACCCGGATATTTCTGTATTTTCCCGATCCGGATAAACAGATATTGCTTATCCAGACCGGATTCTTTTTTTATTTTACGATCAATTCACCTTTGACGGAAACATTGTCCGGCAGCTGTTTCAGCTCAACCGTCCATTTTCCTTTTGCGGCGTTTTTCGGAATGTTGATCTTGTAACGGAATTCCCCTTTGACTGCGGAACCATAATGGGTGTCATCGGTTTCTTTCCCGCTGGGATCACGTACGATCAACTGAACCGGAATTACAGTGTTTGTTCCGCTCTTCGCAATGACTTCTCCGTTCGGTTTCACGTTCAGAGAGAATTTTTTGAGCGGAGCGTCCAGCACCATGAACAGCTTTCCGCCGGCACCGTCAAAGGCAACATCAATCACTGTTTTTCCGTTGACGATCTTGAACGGAACTGCACAGCGTCGGACAAGGTCATAAACTGCTCCGGCTTTCCGGTTGACGGTTACGGTTCCTTTGTTCGGGAGAGCCTTTTCCGCAAACTTCTTCCACTGACCGATATAATTTCCATAAGTCCGTTTGTCATTGATTACAAACAGATAATCGTCACGGAGATGTGCGATCAGATCGGGAGTACTGCTTTCAGCACCGGAAACAAAATATCCCGCGAGCTGTTTCCGGAGTTTTGCTCCGAGGGCGACGAGGTCCTTCTTGTTCTGCAGAACATCTCTTCCGCGCTTGATGGTTTGGAAACGGAGGTTCGGCAGAATTGCCGGAGGTGCAAATTCATCGGCAACAATGACTCCGCCGCGAACCTGGAATTCCATCAGTTTCTTATAAACAGGCTCTGTCAGAACATCGCAATGGGAAAGGAAAAGAACCTTGACATTGTCGATTTTTCCATCCAGAATATCTTCTTCATAAACCACATAGGGGTCCATGGAGGCTGTCTGCAGGGCAATGTGCAAATCCGGGAGCCATCCGCTCCAGCCGTAATTTCCGCGCAAAGCAAGAACGGAAGAGGTGAAACTGTGCAGAATTGCAACTTCAGATTTCTTTCCTTTTACATTGTTCAGAGCAGGTCCGAGGGGTTGGATAACTTCATGCATCATCTTCCGGAAAGCGGGTTCTGCCTCTTCATTGGTACAGCGGTAGATGCTTGCACCCTTGATCGGCGGCGCATAGAAAGAACCGTCACCGTGGAAGATCATTCCGTGAACCGGTCTGGAAAGTGTTGCCCAGATGGACTGGATCAATGTATCCGGCGGGTTCGTGATGTAATTTGCATCTTTTTCTTTTGCTATCCAGGCAGGTTCCGGAGAGACTTTTACGTTTTTCGGAGCCGTCTGACTGCGGTAAAGGATCAGCTGAGTTCCCTGAATGACAGGTTTGCCGTTGGCAACTGCCAGAAGATCATCCGCAGAAGCGGCAAGCATCTGCGGTTCCGGGTTGGAGTAAGCCCAGTGTCCGAGACAATCCGCATTTCCACCCACGGCTCTGCTTGGGGGCTGACGGATCGCAGGCGCAAAATAGCTCTTGAAATTGGAACTCATATTTTTCCGGTATGCATCCGAAATCGTTGAAAACATGGGATTCCAGCCATCCCCTTTTGTCCACAGCCAGCGGTAATAGACAAGGTAGGGATTGTTGTCAGGAACGATCCGGCTTGCCGGAAAGTCGGGAATCTGCTGATAATGAATGGTACGGCTTCTGACGTTTGCAGGAATATCGGAACCGGTATCTTTCTTGCAGGCATCCCGTTCATATTTTGAGAATGACGGTGCGGACCAGTCCCGGATTTCAGAACAGATATCCAGCATCTGAAGTGCCGGATGCTTGTCGTAGGTGGAAGAAAACTTGTCAGCCCATTCCCGCATCTCTTTTATCGCCTGCGGATTCTGTGCATCCACATTCATCTTCCGTCCTTTTTTGTACGGTGTGCCGTCCCGGTTGATACGGGGATATTTCTTGATGACATTGGGATAATGCGGGATCGTGAAATAATCCGCAAAATAAAAACCGTGCTTGTACATCTCGTCAAGATTTTCAAGAAGGGTTTCTTTCCGATTCGCCTGCGGCTGGAAGAATTGACGGGCAACATAGCTGTTCAGCATGTGAGTGAATCCGGTTTTCCGGAGGATATGGAAAGAATCCCCGAATCCCCACATGAGGACCGGCATTTTTTCATGAATCAGCGGCGCAACGGTGTAAGGAAGAATGTACTTTTTGCCTTTGTAGGAAAATTCCGCCTTATATTCTCCGGGAGTAAGATTTGTCTGAACAGGAAGATCAACGATCTTTTTTTCTCCGACTTTCAAGCCTGCAGCTTCTTCACGGGAAACATTCCGGATTTCAATCTTCAGAGCTGCATTTTTTTCATTCCGCTGGAAAACTTTCCGGCTGACAGATCTGACTGTCAGGTGTTCGGCTTTCCCGGTCATCAACTTGATGGAGTGGATCTTTCCGTCAAATCCCAGGAAATTTCCGACAGCGCGGTTTCCGATGGCGGTTTTATATCTGGCTGGTGCAAGAGGTCCGCCCGGAACAACAGCAACTTCTTTGTTCAGTTTCCCGTCAATGTAAAAAGCCGCAAGACCGCTGCCGTTATAGGAAAATTCAAAAAGATGCTTTTTTCCGATCGTGGGCGTGAATGAAACTCCGCTGACAGCAAAGGTTTCTTTTCCGAAACCGAGCCATGCTTTTGGGACAATGACTTTTCCGTTCGGTGTACGGTACATTCCGACAGTAAAGCCGGAATTTGCTTGCGGTTTTCCGGTTTTATCTCCGAAATAATCTCCTTTGTTGTCCCAGAGGAGCAGGAAAGCATCCTGATTCCGTTTCGGTTCCATTGTGATCTCAAATGCGATCCGGAAAGAACCCTGCGGGGTCAGTTCTGCATATTTTTCTTTGGAAAAGATACCGCCGGAGGTTGTCCGGTTGACGACCAACTGGCGTAAAACACCGTTTTTGTTCTCGGTTTCTTTTGAGAGTCTGAACTCAATTTTACTGTTCAGAGGATTGATCCCCTTGGAAAAATCCCATTCCAGAACATCAGCCTGAAGGCTTCCGAGGAGAAGAAAACCGCTCAGCAGAGTTGTGATTTTAGACTTGAAATTCACTTCCGTACCTCATTTTTTGATCATTTTTACGGAATAGATTTTTCCATCAAACGGGAAGAAATTTCCGACAGAACGGTTTCCGATCGTGGGTTTGTAAATCGCATCTCCAATCGGACCTCCGGGTGCAGCTGTGCCATCTGCAAGGCTTTTTCCATCCAGCGTGACGGAATACTTGCTTTTGCCGTCATAGTTGAAGACCATAGTATACTTTTTACCAAGTTCAAAAGGAACTCTGCTGGTTGTGAGTACGGAAGTTTCTTTTCCGTTTCCGAGGAAAATATGGAATCCCATGATTTTGGCGGTTTTCGGACGGTAGACTGCAATCGTAAAACCGGAATTGTCAAGCGGCTTTCCGCTCTTTTTATTGTAGTAATCTCCTTTGCTGTCCCAGAGCATCTGATAGCTCTGCGGAGATCTTGCTTTTTCCATGGTGAAAACAAATGTCATGGAAAACGCACCTTTCGGGGAAAGTTCCGGATATTTTCCCTTTGCATAGACTGAACCGCGGCATACTTTGTCAACAGGGTCATTGATATAAAGATAACCGTTTTCAATTGTGGCAGGCTCTTTAAGAGTAAATTCAAACGGACCGTTCGGTTTGATTCCTTTGGAAAAATCCCATTCGATTTCCTGTGCAAAAACAGAGGCGGTCAAAGCGGTGAGCAGTGCAAAAAGTGTTGATTTTTTCATTTCAATATCTCCAAAGTTACAGGTTTATAAATTCCGCTGTCAGAAACATCTGTAGAGCTGACTCTGACGACAAGTGTATTTTCTTTTCCCCAACGGATTTCGTTGGTAATATCGAGGGCAAAGGGTCTGTTCCAGGCGGATTGTCCCTCATCTCTGGCTCCGATATAAATGCCGTTCAGCCAGACCCAGGCAGTTGCTTCCACTCCCGCAAAGTGAAGTTCTGCAGCATTGCATACTGCCGGTTTTTCCGGTGCGGTGAATTTGATCCGGTACCAGACAAGCGGCTGATATTTCAAAGTCTTCGGACCGGCTTTTGCCCAATGGGCATCAGAATAATCAATGTTGAAATATCCCTTCATGTGACCGGATGAATCTTTGTCATAAAATGATTTCCAGTTGGTTTCCGGGATCTTGACCGTTTTGATCTTTTCAATATCAAAGTCCCAGTCTTTCCGGTCCTGCAAGCGGACATTGACTCTGTGGAAAGAGAAATTCTTCCGGTTGGCTTCTGTCGCCGCAGAGGAACTGTAAGTTCCGTATGCAACAGCTTTCAGCAATTCAGCTCTTTTGTTCCTGTCTTTCAGAGAATCTGCACAGCAGATCAGAACTCTTGCAAGCTGATCGGATGATTTGTTTGCCAGCTTGAGCAGTTCCGGAAAAGCTGCATCTTTCTTGATCATGAAATACTCAAAAACAGCTTTTGCCTGAATTTCTGTGTCAGCAGATTTCATACCTTCCTGTACGACAGAAAGTTTGTTTTTGGCTGCGTTGAACTTTTTCAGCCATGCAGTTCTTTCTGAAATTTGGTCAGCTCCCAGTAAATTGAAAAGGAGCAGTCCAAGGATTAACATAACATGTTTCATTTCCATATTTCTCCTGTGATTTCTGTTGCGACATCCAGACGTGCGGCGATTCCGGCATCGTGTTCTCCGAACAGGTTGGTCAGAACAATACAGAACTTTCCTTTGCCCCAGTCGATCCACATGGATTGACCGCTGGAACCGCTGTGATAAATCGTCTGTTCAGAGAAGTTCGGAATCAGTAATTCCGGAGTGAGATCCCAGCCGAAAGAACGGGGTCTCATTCCTTCCGGAGCAAAATTGGGGAACATTTCACGTTCCACAATATCTGTTTTGAACAAGCCTTTTCCTTTGCGGAGGATCATTCTTGCATACTTCGCCAGATCCGGTGCCGTTGTGAAAATTCCGGCATTTCCCATTGCATGCGGATGAAGAATCCGTGCCCAGCGGTCAAAAATAACAGCAGGATCACTGTCAACACAGCGACAGTGAATTACCAATCTGTCCCGCTGTTCCGGTTTCGGGGTCGCCCAGGCTGTATCTGTCATTCCCAGAGGTCGGAAAATATTTTCTTCTGCAAAGACTTCCAGCGGCTGTCCGCTGATCCGTTCCACGATGAGACTCATGAAATCATAATTCACGCAGCAATAGCGGAAAAGAGTATTCGGCTCATGCACAAACGGGGATTTCAGCATACGGGTCATCAACTCTTCTGCGCTGACTCCCAGTGGATAATCCGGGATGATCCCGGAATAATGGCTTGCAAGCATCCGGAGATTGACATTCGGATTTACCATTGTGCCGCTATATTCCGGCAAATATTCTGTGAACGGCTTTTCGATATCCAGCAAGCCGCGTTCCGCAAGCAGCAGAATTGCGGTTGCCGTTCCCACAGGTTTGGAAACACTGGAAACGTCAAAGACCGTATCCATACTCATGGGCCGTCCGGTATTCCGGTTGGAAAGCCCTTGGGTATGGGAAAACAGATCTTCATTTTCCGTTCCGGCAAGGATCACAGCACCATCACATACACCTTCGTTGATGTACTGATCTATTTTTTTCTCAAAGGTAGACATAGTTCTTTATTTTTCTCCTTGTTTTATTATTATGTTTCAATTACATGTTCGTTTTTTCAGAGAGCCTGATAAAGGTCAGCTCAAAATTATCTTCTTTATTTTTTTTCAAACCGGCTTCGCCAGTCATTTGTTCTGTACCCCGCTCCGTGTCCACATATACGGATCTTCTTTGCATGGACGATGCGGGAGCCTGATCATTCCCATTTAATCTTCTCCATACGTTGTTTAAAGGCAAAATTTGAAAGTTTTGTTGACGGGTTGACCTTTCATCTTCTGCACTTAATATATCTGCCGCTTCTGCAAAAATCAATATCTGAGCAATGGTAATTTCTTGTCAATTATATAACATTTGTGTCTTTTACTGTATCTTCAGCTGAAAATTTTTCATATCCCATTTATTTCACTTTGCAGGCGTAAAAACGAAAAGAATTTATTCTGATTTTTTTAATCAGCATAAGGTTCCGCAGAATCACCTGTGCGGTACCACATATAGAGATCATTTCCCGGTTCAATGGGCAGGGATTTTGTATGTGTAACATGACCGTCAATATGCAGCAGAGATGCTCCTCTTGCGTGCCAGTTATCCCTGATAACACTGTAACTCCAGTCTGTTTCATATTGATTGCTCGGAATCAAATGGAAGAACGGTGTCCCGACTTTTGCGATGAAAAAGTATCTGTTTTTCCGGTCCATGGAGTGTACAAATTTTGACGGACTTTTGATATGTGACAATTTCCGGAATGTCGGAACTTTTGAGGCATCGTATGGGCTGGCATACTGATTCAGGGAGTAGCGGATATAATACGACATGTTTGTATATTTTGTATCATACATGTTTCCGCTCGGTGGGGGCGCACCGGGACAGAAAAACAATTTCCGGTCCATATTGTACTGTTTATCTAAAATTTGAGCCCAGGTATAATTTGCTCCCCAGACAGCAACATATCCCGGAATAATGCAGTCCCCATTATCGGTGCTGTAAAAATTAATTCCGATTCCCAGCTGTTTCAGTCTGGAAACACAGTCAGAACCTCTGGCACTTCCTCTGGCATTATTCAGTGCCGGCAGGAGCATTCCTGCAAGAATTGCAATGATTGCAATCACAACCAATAATTCAATCAATGTGAAGCAATGCTTTTTACTATTGCGTCCGCTCTGTTGGAAATGTTTCATTTATAATCTCCTCCGTGTTTTCTGAAACAGAACTGATATAACTTGTTGGCAAGAAAAAACTACATTGAACAATATATAACAAAAAACGTTTTTTGTCAATATCAGTTTTTACTCAATTCAATATTAATTTTGTCTCATTTTTATCTTTCTCTGTTTTTGACATGTTCTGTCAGAGAATGCTGAAAAGAACAGATGTATTGTTATTTCATTCAACCTCCATGACAATATTTTTGGCTCGAGTGGTAAATCCTTCTACTATTTTAACTTTGTGATGGCATTTTGATTTTTGTGATGCAAAAACAGGAATGCCGCGAAAAGGTTTCAAAAAAGGATGATGGGGGGCGGGGAAGAAGGGTAAATTCCTCAAAAGTTTTTCCCTTCTTCCCCGATCACTAATCAGTCTTTATTGGGAACAGAGCAATATGAAAAATATTTTTCTGTATGATGGTTGTAAAATATAGAAAATAATAGTATATTTAAAGAAAACCTTAAAGTAAAAAGACAGTGTAACGAACTTTCTGTAAAATTGCATATATCGGAGGGGTAGAGTTATGCATAGTTTGCACTCCGTCGAGAATGGGTCTATCCAACTCGTCGGAGACGGAGTGCAAACTGTGAATAACTCGGTTGAAAA
>JAFVTF010000015.1 GCA_017503375.1 Lentisphaeria bacterium
ATCGGTCGGTAATAACCAAAAATGCCTCCGTACACTCAGTACACTCCGTTTTCTCCGTACGAAAATGTGCTTTCAAATTTCAGGTTTTGCAACAGCCCCTTTTTCCCCTCCTCAAGGAACAACCTTTATTGGGAACAGAGCCAAAATTTATCAGAATCTTCTTGGAGGTCGGGCGGCCTGTTCTGCCTCCAACATCGCACGGTAGGTTTTTACGCCGGGGGCTTTCTGATAGGCAGCATACGCATTCTGCCAATCTTCATTGGAAAAAGTCCGATGACTCTTCAGCTGAATTTCCAAATCAAGAGCTGCAACCTTGACTTTATTTACATCAATCATAGTGACAGCCCCGGATTTGAATTCACGCTGTTTTGCTTCTGCTGCTTTTTTTGCAGTTTCGGCACGGACAGCCAAATCAGAAATGGAATTGCCCCATCTGCGGATTTTGTTTTCATACCGGAACAATTCACCTTCAGCAAGCAGCAGAGCAGAACGGGCTTCAACAACTTCGGTCATCAATGCGCTCCCGGATTTATATGCCAGCTCAAGTTCTTTCAAATTAGCTGTACAAAGTTTGATCTTCTTATCATAGAGTTCCGCAAGATCCTGTTTTTCTGCGGATTTGGATTTGCGTATCCGGGACGGACGTTTCGCCTTCTCCGGCATATACTTTTGCGGAGTTACAACGACTGTTTCAGAGAAAAACGGATTTTGTTCCGGGATCTCTACAAAATAATGGATCAGCATTGCAATCAGAAACGCAGCCGGAACTGCAATCAGAATTGAAATCAATGCCACACGCCCTTCTGTCAGAGCTTTTTCTGTCTTTGATACACGAAATGATTCTGCCGGTTTTTCTTCCATAAATAAAATCTCCTTAAAGTTTACGGTTACAGTTATGAAACGTTTATCAGGATTATGATATTGTGTCGAACAGCCGGAAAAATTGCAAAAAAAGCCCGGGATGAACACAGGAGATCATGCCCGGGTGAAGGGAGAGAGCTTTTTCAGAAAGTTCAACCTTATCAACTGAACTTATGATAAATAGACCAAGTTTTTATCACTTTTTTCCGTTTTTCAGTAAAAAAACGAATCGACACCTTGATATTTTATTATCATGTTAACAATATAACATGTTTTTGAAAAAAGTCAAGCAAGCTTGTTATTTTTTTATCATCTTTTTTTACAAAAAGCAGATTTTGTGAAAATAAAAAGGTTCCTGAGGTAATAATGCAATGGAAAATTACCAGACGGTACAAAAGAAGCAGAGGATTAATGGGTCGCTTTCCGTCCGGATTCAACAGTTCTGCGGACACCGTCATCGCCATGTTCCGTCCGGTAACTTTTGATAATCGTTTTTAACCGGCAGCTCTGGATGATGGCAAAAATCTGAACCAATGCAACCAGACAAAAGAAAAGTTTGTAAGTGACACTTAAACATCCTTCATAAGCGGACAGAGAAAAAGTTTTAAGACAAAGGGGAGTCAAACAGTTTGCCAGCCACAAAAGAGCAGCAGAAACAGCCATTGCAGAAATTCCGGCACCAGCCCCCTGAATCACATTTGTTGCAACAGAACCGGCAATCTGCTGTTCTTTCGGAACAGACATCAGGAAATAACATGAAACGGCATTATCTGAAGTTCCCACCGCAGTCCCGCAAAGAAAGAAAATCAGAACAGCAAGAATGCATTGCCATATTCCTGTTCCGGAAAACGGCGCAAAAATCCAAAGGACAGATACAAGTAAACAGATGCAGCAGCTTGCGATCATGCCAAGACGGGGTCCGGTTTTTGCAATGATCTTACCGGAAATACAGCTGGAAAGAAAACTGGCACAAATCTGCGCAGCGGAAAACAATACAGCTTGAGCATCCGAAAATCCGAACCCTTTTTTCAAATAAAGAATGGATGCCGGAATCATCAGAATAACGGCAAGATTTTTACAGAACCCGGCAATCAGGAACTGACGGATCATGGGATTGCTTTTCACCTCTTTCCAAACTGGAAGAATCGGTTTCTTAGCAGATTCCCGGATCGCATCTGTTTCACAAATTGCACGGATGAACCTTGAGGCAGTCACCCCCATCATTGCACCGAATACAACCACTCCGCAAAGAACCCAGGTTGAGGTACTGAGTTTCAGAAGATAACTTACCACGAGCAGCATAATAACGCCGGAAAAATAAAACGCTCCGGCAGCATTTCCAACGAGTTGGGAACGGTCTTCATCATTAGTGATCTCTCCCACCAGAGGAAGAGACAAAACCACCCCGGCAGCGCGGAAACCGTAAAACATAAAAGCAGAAAAAAGCAGCAGACACCATGCAAAAACAGGAAAATACTGAGCCAGAATTGCGCTGAGTGCTGCAAGCAAGGCAGAAATATTGCGGCACACCCAGAACGTTGCCTGACTTTGAGCAGCCCCGTATTTTGCGGTCTGACGGACACCCATTGGCAGAAGCAGAAAACCAATGTAGAGCATTGCCCCAACGAATGTGATCAGCACATCCGGCATGTGCATCTGAACTGCAAGCAGAACGATGATGGTTTCCCCGAGACATGCGTAGGACAATCCGTTCACGAGTCCGAAACGGATATAATTTTTCTGGGATCTTCTCCGTTCTTCCAAAGTCAGAGGATGCAAAACGATCACAGCTCAAACTCCTGCTCAAAGCACTTTGGAGAAGAAATCCCTGACACGGGGATTATCGGAATTCTTGATCACGTTCTCCGGCGTACCGGAAACAACGATCTGTCCGTGGTCCATGAAAATCACTCTGTCTGCCACTTCAGCGGCAAAACCGATTTCATGAGTGACCACGACCATTGTCATTCCTTCCTGAGCAAGTTCTTTCATGAGGGAAAGCACTTCTCCCACCATTTCCGGGTCGAGAGCAGAGGTCGGCTCATCAAACAACAGCACATCCGGATTCATCGCCAGAGCCCGGACAATTGCGATACGCTGTTTCTGTCCGCCGGAAAGCTGTGCAGGATATGCATTCCGTTTGTCATAAAGTCCGATCCGTTTCAGCAAAGCATCAGCTTTTTCATTAGCTTCTTTTGCCGTAAGCCGATGTGTCCGGACCGGAGCAAGAGTGATATTTTTACGAATCGTCAAATGCGGGAACAGATTGAAGTGCTGGAACACCATTCCCACCTGCTGTCGGAATTTATTCAAAGGTAATTCTTTTGCCGTGATATCCTGCCCTTTGAACAGAACCTGTCCGCTTGTAGGTGTTTCAAGCATGTTCAAACAACGCAGGAATGTACTTTTTCCGGAACCGGAGGGCCCCACGACAAAGACGACTTCCCCGCGATTGATCGTGGTGGAAACATGATCTACGGCTGTCAATGCAGGAAACTGCTTGACCAGATCACGGACTTCAAAAATCGTTTCACTCATTTCTCTTCAACCTCTTTTCCAAACATCCCAGCAGCCAGCTCAGGAATACAACTACGGTAAGATAGATCAGCGCAACGGCGATCAACGGGAAAAACGCATCATAGGTCTGACTGCGGATGATATCTCCGCCCCGGGTCAAATCCTGCAATGCAATATATCCGGCAACACTTGTTTCCTTCAGCAGAACAATGAACTCATTGCCCAGTGCGGGAAGAACATTCTTGAATGCCTGCGGAAGAATGATCTCCCGCATGGACTGCCAGTAAGTAAGTCCCAGACTCTGTCCGGCTTCCATCTGACCTTTATCAATGGACATAATCCCGCCGCGGATGATTTCCGCAACATACGCTCCGGAGTTGATCCCGAATGCAATCACTGCCACCAGAACTTTATCAACATTCACACTGCCGAAAATCACAAAGTAGATAATCAGAAGCTGAACAACAACCGGGGTCCCGCGAATCACTGTCAGATAAACCCGGCAGAGACCATCAAGCAATTTCAGTTTTCCTGTCAAATCTGCGGTACTGCGGATCACTGCCACGAAAAATCCGATGACGATCCCCATCAGAACAGCCAGCACAGTGATCTCGATTGTTACAAAGAATCCTTTGACAAGATAAGTATACCGCTGATCTTTCACGAAGTTGTTATAGAATGAAAATTTGATTCCGCCCCACAGAGAATCTTCATCCATGACTTTTTCCTGTTTCACTTCAGAACGGATTGCTTTGGCATTTTGTACGGTATTTGCCTGTTCCAGAATTTTTTTCAAATCGCCGGAGCTCTGCATTTTTTTCATATTTGCGGCAAACTCTTTCAGCAAAGATTGGTTTTCTTTCCCAACGAGGAAAAGATATTCTTCGCGGACAAAGTTTTCCGGGAACATTTTCAGATTCTTATCTTTCTTGAGATAAACCTCTGCAATTTTCCGTTCAACGACTGCGGCATCGACTTTGCCGGAAACAACAGCGTTCAACACTTCTGCGGCATCAGCAAAGACATGAGCAGGATGAATATTCTTCTCTATATAACGGTCTGCAAACGTTCCTTTGACGGCTCCGATTTTTTTGCCGTTCAACATGGAAAAATCTTTGATATCAGAAGATTTCGGAACAACCAGGACATACTCACCAAGGATCAGAGTTTCTGTATACGGAAGAAGTTTTTTCTGATCCTGTGTCAAGGGAATCGCCACTGCGATGATTTGTTTGACATCGGACTGGATCACTCCGGCGACAGCCTCCTGTCCGCCTTCATGATAGTCTGCACGGAAATCAAACCGTTCTGCAAGCTGCTCCATCATGGAACGCAGATATTTTCCGTCGATCGCATTTTCCGGGGGAAGAAAAACAGTAAGTTTGACTTTGGAATTCAGTTTTCTGTAATGATTGATAACCTTTGCCAACTCTCCGGAAGCTTTCATTTTCCGTAATTCGGCATTGAATTTATCAAGGAGCTCCTTATTTTCTTTGCCCATTGCAAAAGCATACTCTTCTTTCACCAGCGGTTCAGAAAGAATTTTCAGCTGAGGATTTTTGGAAACATAAGCCTCTGCCGGTTCTCCATCGATCACAACCACATCAAGTTTTCCGCTGACAAGAGCCGTTACGGCATCAGGTCCATGCTGAAAACGCTGAGGTTCCTGAATATTTTCTTTGACGTAGGTATCACCTGTGGTTCCATGCTGAACCCCGATCCGTTTTCCTTTCAGATCGGCGGCTGACTTGACAGGAGAATTTTTCGGAACGATCATAACCTGAGCTGCAACCACATAGGGGTCTGTAAAGAGCACTTTTTTCTTCCGGTCCTCCGTTACGGTGATTCCGGATGCGGCAATTTGCGCCTTGCCAGTCTGAACTGCGGCGATGATCGCATCAAATGCCATATCCTGAATTTCAAGTTCATACCCCATTTTCCGGGTTATGCGGCGGACGACTTCCGGATCAATTCCCTCTATTTTTCCCATATCCACATATTCATAGGGAGGGAACGTGGCATTGGTCACCATGACCAGCGTCTTTTTCCGGGCAGTTTCTTCTTTACAGCCGCAGAGACACAGCATCACTGCTGCCATTACAAGCAATAAACGTTTCATTCTATGTTTCCTTCAAGTTGGAGAAAATTCCATTAATTGTGGAGGTAATTTCAAAAGTCCGGGATTTTTGAAATTGCCTCTGTGGTAACATACAGCCAAAATGGATTTTTACAAGGCTGTCTTATGAAAAATTTATTCTGTTAGGGTGAAAAGCGGCTTTTTTATTGATTTCCGGTTCTTTCAATCTGAGAAAATGCAAAAAAAAATCACCTTTTTTTCTAATTATTACTGGAAATATTCAAAAAAGGTGTTATAGATATTTGATTATCACATAAAAACTTTTCAGGAGTTAAGGAAATGAAATCTTACAAAATGATGCTCTCTGCGGCAGTGGTCGCAGCTGCGGCTCTTTTGACAGGGTGTCGCGGAACAGCTTACGAAAGTAAGTTCGATCTGGGAACGCCGCGTGCAAAAATTGATATCAGCAAAGCTCAGGGCGCAGTCAAAGTTGACGGTGTTCTGGACGAAAAAGAGTGGGCAGGCGCAACCGTTCACCAAATCCAGCCGGCGTACGTCTTCAGAGATAAAACTGCAATTCCGGCAAAAATCTATGCCAATATGAACAAAAAAGGAAACCGGGTCGACCCCTATGAAGGCGGAACCGTACGGCTCATGTATGATGATAAATATCTTTATGTCGGAGCGTATCTGGAGGACAGCGATATCATGCAGTATAGAAAAACTGATCAATCCCATTTCTATCTTTCCGGAGACGTTCTTGAAATGTTCCTGAAACCCGCTAACGCACCCAGCTACTGGGAATGTTACGGAACACCCAACGCAAAGAAAACCTCTCTTTTCTTTGATACCAGAAGATATCCGCTCCATCCGGTAAGAAGCTCCCTCATGCCCGGCATGATGGTCGCAACGAAAGTCAAAGGAACGTTTAACAATTACAGTGATAAAGACAAAGGCTGGTTCATCGAAGTTGCCCTGCCCCGCGAACAGCTGGCAAAAACCGGACGCCCCTTTGTTCCCGGTGAACCCTGGACAATTCTTATCGCAAGATACAACTATAATTACGGAACAGTTGAATCCAATCCTCACTTTTCCACCTATCCCGAACTGCCCGTCGTGAATTATCATCACCTCGAATACTACGCAGATGTCAATTGGAAATAATCTAAATTAAAACATAAAACTCAGGAGACTAAAATGAAATTCCGTGTCATTACACTTTCAACTGCTGCTGTTGCAGCTTCTGTAATCCTTTCCGGCTGCTGCTGTAAATCAGCCTGTAAATTTGCAGTCGGTTCCCCCCGCGAAAAAGTTACCATCACCAAAGCCGCGGCTAAAGTCAAAGTCGATGGCGTCATCAATGAAAAAGAATGGAAAGGCGCACCCGTCTACAAGATGGCACGGGCTTATGCTTACCACAGTCCTTATGCAACCCCCGCTAAGGTTTACGATCATGTCAGCAGAAAGGGACACGAAGTGGAACCCTTCCAGGGCGGAACTGTCCGGATCATGTACGACAAAAACTTCCTTTATGTTGCAGCTGAACTGACAGATTCCGACATCAACAACATTGCAAAAGCTGATCAGGAAAAGCTGAACGGCACAGGTGATGTTCTCATGGTCTACCTCAAGCCCGCAGATTCCCCCAGCTTCTGGGAATGTCAGCTTTCCCCCAACTCAAAGAAAGCAACATTCTTCTTCCCCACAAGAGGCTACCCCATCAACCCCGATGCAAACACTGTTATGCCGAAAATGAAGGCTGCTGCAAAAGTTCAGGGAACAATTAACAACTATAAGAAAGCTGATAAAGGCTGGACTGTTGAAGCTGCAATTCCCGTCAGCCAGCTGAAAAAAGCCGGATGTGAATTCAAACCCGGAAAAAACTGGACCATTCTCATTGCCCGCAACAACTGCAACTTCAACTCAATTGAAGTCACTCCGCAGTATTCCTCCTATCCGGAATTGCCCTCCAACAACTTTACCGGAATCGAATATTACGCAGATATCGTCTGGAAATAATCAGCCGGTTCCGGTAACTGTTTTTGAACCGGAACAAATTTCCGGTAAATCCTTCCCGGTGTTTGCCCAGTGCGGCTCCGGGAAGTATCTTTTTCAAGGAGTTGTCAATGAAGCAGACTGACTGGGAAAAATATTATGCGTCCCCTGCCCCGACGGCTTTCTTTGCCAGAGCTGTGGTCCGGAGTCATCTGCTCCGCATGATACAAAAAACCGGAATAAATCAGAAAAGCTCCGTTGCAGAGCTGGGCGGAGGAGGAAGCTGCTTCGCTGAAAAAATCAGAGAACTGTTCAAAATCAGAAACTACACTGTCTATGACTCTTGTGAGGCAGGATTAAGAGATTTCCTGAGAAAAAATCCCGGATGCGGTGCCATTCAGACTGACCTGATCCAATGGAAAACAAAAGAAAAATATGATCTCGTCTTTTCCGTGGGGTTGATCGAACATTTCCCGAAAGAAAAAACCGCCGCTCTCATCCGGAAACATTTTGAAATGACAAAACCCGGCGGATATATTATTCTATTCTTTCCAACACCGACTTTACTTTACCGGTTCACCAGAAAAATTGCAGAAGCAGCCGGACTCTGGCAATTTCCCGATGAACGTCCGCTGAAAAAAGAGGAACTCAGAAATACGGCTGATTCCTGCGGAACGTTTCTGGATGGTTATACAATTTATCTGAACGTTCTTTCCCAATACGCAGCTCTTTACAGGAAAACGCAATAATGAAAACATTAAAAATTTATGAAACTTTTTCCAGTATTCAAGGAGAATCAACTCACGCAGGACGCCCCTGTTTCTTCATCCGCCTTGCCGGATGCAATCTCAGATGTTCTTACTGTGATACAGCTAAAGCATGGACCGCCGATTCCGGAAAAGAATACTCCATTGATGAGCTGATTTCTCTGGCAAAAAAAAGCGGTTTGAATCTGGTGGAAATCACCGGAGGAGAACCGATGCTGCAACAGGCGACGCCTGAGCTCTGCAAACAATTATTGGATAAAGGCTTTGAGGTTTTGATGGAAACAAATGGTTCCATGTCGTTATCCGTCCTGCCGGATGGAGTAAAACGGATCATCGACTGGAAAACCCCTTCCAGCGGTGAAACCTCCAAAATGCAGGAGGATAATTTTAAAAACCTGCACCCGGGAGACGAAGTGAAATTCGTAATCGCAGATGATGCCGATTTTGAAAATGCTCTTGAGGTTATGAAAAAATTTGATCTGGCAAAAAAAACAACAATCCTGTTCGCTCCGGTGTTCGGGTCCATGCCGCCGGAAAAACTTGTTGCAAAAATTCTGGAACATCATGTTCCGGCACGTTTGAATTTACAGCTTCATAAATTTATCTGGGGCGCAGATGCTGAAGGTGTTTGATTTTTTTGTAATCTGCTTGACATTTATCTGTTTCTGAAGTAAAGTACCTGATAACATTTTTCTGAAAACAGGAGTTTTTCTCATGAAAATTTTTCTTCTGACAGCTGCGATATTTTGTATTTCCCTGCTGCAGGCACAAGGGAAACAGGTACTCGGAGCGCAGACACAGCGGGATTCCATATTGGCATCTGTAAACGGAGAATCCATTACGCTGCAGGATGTCATGCTGGAAACGAATGCAGATGAAGCAAAACTTGCGTCCCTTTATAACGGAGAGGATCTGGTCCGGAAAATTGAAGAAATCCGCCGGAAGGTATTGGAAAATCTTATAAACCGGAAATTGATTTACGCAACTTATAAGAAAGAACCGTTCGACATTCCCAGTCAGCATGTGGAAGATATGGTGGATTCGCTTGCCAGAATCATGGGTGACGGTACCAGAGAATCCCTGGAACGCAGACTTAAATCTTTTGGTTCCAATATGCATGAACTCAGAGCAAAAGCCAGAGAAAAAATTGCAACAGATGTTCTAATTTACAGAAATTGTATCCTGCCTGTCCAAATCTCGCCCAAAGAAGTCTTTCTGGCGTATGAGGCAAATCCCGCCAGATGGAAAAAACAGGAACAGCTGGAAATTCAGCTCCTGCAAGTTCTGAAAAAACGGACGGGAGACGGGGCTGATCCCCAAAAGATCGTTGAAAACTTGAAAGATATGCTGAAAGATGCTGACGAAGAAATGTTCGGGGAAATCGTCAGAAAAAATACAAATGGTCCCAATGCGGCAAAAGGCGGAAAAATGGGCTGGATCGACAGAGATAAGCTCCGTCCGGAGTTCACAGAACCATTGAAAAATGCAGCAAAAGGAACGATTGCAGGACCGATTGAAACTCCGGAAGGATACTATTTCATCAGAGTCTGCAATCTGGCAGGGGAAGAAAAAATACCATTTGAGAAAGCAGCTCCACTGATTGAAAAAGAATTGAAGGAAAAGGCAGTCGAAACCAGAAAAAAAATGTACATACAGCAACTGAAAGAAGAGGCTGTAATCAGAATCCTGATTTGATGATTTCTGCGGTTGACACATTGCCCGCGCACAAAAAAATGAGGTTTTTTATGTGCAAAATAACTATGAAATCATTCAAAGCAGCAGAGAAAGGACTTTTTGGAAATATCAGCGCAATAGCAAAAAAACTCGGAGTTTCAAGAAAAACGCTTTACCGTTTTCTGGCAAACACTCCCGAAGCGGCAGAATGTATTGCTTCCGCACGGGAAGAGTTCGATGATATCGCGGAAGAGAATATCAGAAAAAAAATCATGGAGGGCGATACTTCCATGCTGAAATTTTATGCAACAACAAAACTGAGAAAACGCGGCTATTCTCAGGACGATGCAGATGATGCACCGCCTCCGGAATTCCGCATAAAAATTGAAACAGGAGAGACAAAATGAAAATTTACGTTCAAACAGATATCGAAGGAATCGCCGGATTCTGCTTTTTTGAAAACCGGAAAAATCCCTCTTATGAAAATATCAAGCATCGTCACCGGATGTACAAACTGCTGACAGATGAAGTCAACGCTGCTGTTCAGGGTGCCTTCGATGCAGGTGCTGATGAAGTCATCGTCAATGACAGTCACGGTTCCGGTTATAATATTCTGTTTGAACACCTCGATCCCCGCTGTCAGATCATCCACGGAAGAAATATGAGTGGTCCGGCATGGCTCCCGTTCCTTGATGAATCGTTCGACGCAATGGTGCTGATCGGAATGCATGCAATGGGCGGAACCCCCGATGCCATCACTCCGCACTCTCTCTGGGAAGTCAATGACGGGGAATTCTTCATGAGTGAAGGAGCGATGGCGGCTGCTCTTGCGGGTGACTTCAATGTTCCTTCCGTTTTTGTATCCGGCGATGATAAGATCGTTGCTGAGTTCAAAGAGAAAATCCCTGCAATCGAATCAGTTCAAGTCAAAAAAGCACTCTCCCCCTATCAGGCATGTTCCCTGATTCCTGCAAGATCCTGCGAACTGATCCGGAAAGGTGTGAAAGAAGCAATCCTCCGCAAGGCTGAAATCAAGCCCTATAAAGTTAAAGGACCTCTGAGACTGAATCTGCTGGATTCTGCAAACCACTGTCCGCCGCTGGAACGGCTGGGGGATGCAGTAACAGCTGATACCATTTCCGAAGCATTTGATAAATATGAACGTGCAATGCCCTGGACAAAAATGGATCTTCACTATCCTGACGGGTTCCAGTATCCCAATGTTTGACCCCTTCCGGCTCTGTTTCAGAGGTAATTTCAAATAAAATAATCTATTGACAGAGCCGAAAAAAAATCAGACTTTTTTTTAACGGACGCATACAATTTTTACAACTTTTCTATTAGCCATCAACGAGTTGCATAAATATTACTTTTTGGTGAATTTTTACTTGAAAAACTGAAAAATAGTGCTATTGTAAGAGTTAATTGTTTGTAACAAGGGAAAATTATAGTTTATATATAACCAAAAAAAATTCAGCGAACAAAAAAAAGTTAGGAGGTTAGCTGATGGGCACTATGATGACAGATCATGGTATGAACTGGGTGGACTGGATCTTTGTTGTGATCCCGCTTCTCCTGGTTGTTTGTGCAGCATTAAAATCACAAAAGTACGTGAAAGGGGTTGCAGACTTTTTGTCAGCGGGCCGCGTTGCGGGCCGTTACGTTGTGTCTGTGGCAACCGGTGAAGCCGGTCTTGGCTTGATCAGTGTGGTTGCAATTCTTGAAATGTACTACAAGAGCGGATTTGCGATCTCTTTCTGGTCGACATTGACAGCACCGATCGGGTTGGTTCTCGGTTTGGTCGGTTTCTGTACCTACCGTTTCCGTGAAACCAAAGCATTGACCATGGGTCAGTACTTTGAAATCCGTTACAACAAATCTCTGCGTGTTGTCGCCGGTATCATTCAGTCCGTTTCCGGGATTGTGAACTATGCGATCTTCCCTGCTGTTGGAGCCCGCTTCCTGATTTACTTCCTTGACCTTCCCGCTTACCTCTATGTATTCGGACTTCCCATTTCCATGATGGCAATCTGTATGCTCTGCTTCCTCGGAGTGGCATTGCTGATTGCATGTATGGGCGGACAGGTGACCATTATGGTTACTGACTGTGTCCAGGGTCTTATTTCCTATCCGATGTACGTTATTATCGTCGGTTACATCTTCTACCGTTTCTCCTGGTCCGAAGAAATGCTTCCCGCACTTCTCGCACGTGCTCCCGGGGAAAGCTTCCTCAACCCCTACGACTGCGAAAACCTGCGTGACTTCAACATCTTCTACACCATGTGCGGTATTATCGGTGTGTTCACCAACCGTATGAGCTGGGGTGGAACTTCCGGTTACAACGGTGCTGCAAAATCTGCACACGAAGCAAAAATGGGGGCTCTTCTCGGCACCTGGCGCGGCGGTCTCGGAAACATGATCTGGATCCTGCTCGCAGTTGCAGTGTTCACATTCATGAACCACAAAGACTTCGCAAAAGAAGCAAAAGAAATCCGTCGTCAGCTCGCTCACAAGACTCTTGATGACGTTGCTCATGAAAAACAGTTTGATGCTGCTAAAAAGCAGTTGAAAGCACGTTACGATGCGATTCCTGTACGTGAAAAATTCAGCACAAGCTACAAAGATCATGAGGAATGGCAGAAAGAGAACACAGATCCCTTCAAGACAGAAACCCGTGAAGTTCTGGAAAAGGTCGAAGGCGGAAAGAAAGTTGCTCAGACATTTGACACTATTTACGGTCAGATGCTTGCACCTTTGGCGATCCGTGAAATTCTTCCGCCTTACGGTATCACCGGTCTCTTCTGTGCTTTGATGATCTTCCTCATGATCTCCACAGATACAACCTATATGCACTCCTGGGGTACCATCGTTGTTCAGGACTTTGTGGTTCCCCTCAGAAAGAAAGCATTCACCCCGAAAAAACAGATCAATGCTCTGCGCTGGTCCATCGCAGGTGTATGTGCATTCGCATTCTTCTTCAGCTTGTTCTTTGCACAGATCGACTACATTCTGATGTTCTTCGCGATCACCGGGGCAATCTGGAGCGGAGCCGGTGTGGTTATCACCGGAGGACTTTACTGGAAGAAAGGTACCACAGCCGGTGCATTCGCAGCACTTCTTTCCGCTGCATTCATCGCATTGCTCGGTATCACACTTCAGCAGACCTGGGCACAGCACGTTTATCCCTGGCTTGAAGCAACCGGAAGAGTGGAAGCATGGAGAGATGCTTTCTGGAACATTTCCAAACCCTTCCATCCGTGGGTCCAGTGGGAAATGACTAAGACCAAGTTCCCCATCAACTCCACAGAAATCGGTTTCATCGGTCAGCTGACCTCCATCATCCTGTACATTGTTGTTTCTCTTCTCACCTGCAGAGAAAACTTCAACATGGACCGTATGCTCCACCGCGGTATCTACAGTGAATCCGGTAAGCAAGTTGAAAAGAAACCTTTCAACCTCAAGACCTTCCTCAACAAGAATATTCTCGGTATTGACGATCAGTACACCAAGGGCGACAAGATCCTTGCATGGTCTGTGATGATCTACAGTTTGGGCTATGGCTTCCTTGCAATGTTCGTTGCAGTGATCATCTGGGATGCCATCGACAAATGGAATGCTCAGTACTGGGGAATGTACTTCTTCGTCAAGCAGTTTGCAGTTGTCGGTCTGATCGGTATTGTTACCACAGTGTGGTTTGCTATCGGCGGAACCCGCGACCTCTTCAGACTCTTCAAAGACTTGGAAGAAAAAGAAGCTGACGAACTGGATGACGGCCGTGTTGCCGGCAACATGTCAGTCGCTGATGCTGCCAAGATGAAAGCTGCTGAAGAAGCTGCAAAAGAAGAACAGAAGTAATTCACTATGTTCAGCGAATTTAACCGGGCGATCTGTAATTGGTTGGAAACCAGCGGAACGCCCGGTTTCGCTTTTTCTATGATCTATGCGTTTGTGATCGGCGCATGTTTCGGCAGTTTTGCCACCGCCTGTATCTGGCGGATCCCCAGGGGGCTTTCCATCGTAAAACCCCGTTCCAAGTGTCCCCGCTGCGGACACATGATCACTGCCTCTGAGAATATTCCCATGCTCAGCTGGCTGCTTCTCAAGGGAAAGTGTTCCGGCTGCGGTTTGCCGATTTCCTCCAAGTATTTCAAAACTGAATTGGTCATGGCAATTTTATTCACAGCAGTCGCCGCGATCCGTTTTCATTACAAAGTTCCGGTTACAGTTCTGCCGGCATGGATCATGATCTGGTTTGCAGTTTCCTCTGCCAGAACTGATTTGGAAAAACTGATCATTCCGGATAAATTCACCTATACAGCCATGATATTGGCGGTTCTTTATTCCGTCTGTTTTCCTGCATATACTGCATTCCGTGGTGAAAGTCTGGTTCCTGTTGTTGTCTATACCATTCTCTCCGGCGTTGCGACAGCCGTTTTCGGAGCCGCGATCGTCTTCAGCGGAAAATTACTGTTCCGTCAGGATGCGTTCGGCTGGGGAGATGTGAAATACATGATCGCTGCGGCAATGTTTTTCAATGTTCTGGGCATGATGTTCATTCTTGCCGGAGCGTGTATTTTTTCGATGATCTGGTTTGTAATCGACCGGCTGCGCCGTGGAAAGTTCCGGAAATATTTTCCGTTTGGACCATTCCTTGCATTGGCGACTATCGTCTGGTGTCTTCTTACGATTCAGAAGGGCGGATTTGTTTACTGGTTCTGCTTCTGAACAAGACAGCTTTTGACCTGCTTCAAATCTTCTGCCATTTGAGTTTTCAATTCATCCACAGAATGGAATTTTTTCTCCGGTCTGATATGACGGACCAATTCCACTTTTACATTTTTCCCGTAAAGATCGCCTGAGAAATTCAGGATATGCACCTCGAATTTCGGTTTCGGGTCATCTTCTTTCCGGATGGTAGGAGCGATGCCCACATTTGCGGCTCCTGGATAGGCAACTCCGTCAATAAGAATATAAACGGCATAAACACCGTAAGCGGGAATCAGCCCGGCGGAGACATCAACATTTGCGGTGGGGAACCCAAGAACGGGCCCTGCAAGCCCCATGCCATGAACGACATTGCCATAAACAGCCGGACGCCTTCCCAGCATTTTTCTTGCGGCATCAACAGCACCGATGGAGATTGCATGACGAATCCTTGTACTACTGACGACACGGTCATCCAACATTAATTCCGGAACAGGAGTAAACAGAAAATTTTCCTTCTTAGCCATTTGTGCAATGGTTTCGCAGGAACCTGCAGCCCCTGCCCCGAACCGCCAGGCATTACCGACACACAACCCCTGCATACGGACATTTCCTGCATGAAGACATTGATGCAGAAATGCTTCCGGAGCAAGAGCTGCGAACTCTTTTGTAAACTCCTGCTCGACAATCACCTGTGCTCCGGCTTCAAAAAGAAGACGGTATTTTTCCTCTTTCGGCAAAATCAATTTGGGAGCCTGCTTTCCGGCAAGAACACTTCTGGGATGCGGCGAAAAAGTTAAAACGCATGGAGTTGCCCCGGTTGATGCCGACATACGCAGCATCGCCCGCAGCACTTGCAGGTGTCCGCGATGGACACCATCGAAGACTCCGGCGGCGACAGCCACTGACCGGATTCCATATTTTTCCAATTCCGCTATATGTTTTGTGATAATATTCTTCATAATGGGGGTAAATATAGCACATTCCTGAAATTTTTCAACAGAACCGGGTTGCAAAAGCAGGGAAAAAGATATATATTCTCACTGAATTTTCTCTTAATCCAAATTTTACAGGAGATAAAATATGAAAAAGATTCCATATATACTCGGAACATTTCTGACAGGATTTGCTGCTGTTTTTGCAAAAGATAAAATGCCGGATTTGCGAAATCTCTGGAAAGAACAGGATATGAAAAAGCGTATGGCTCTGCAGGATTATATGCAGACGATCATAGACAAAACACTGACAGCAGACTACATGAAGTATTTTGAAAACAGAAAATCTGCTGCGGTAAATCCAATCTTCCGCTATCTGGATCAGAGTCTGGAGCGGATTCTGGAACAGCTTCCGAAAGAAAAACCTGCGCCCGGAACCGTTGTGATCTGGTACCTTTACAATATGGGATTCATCATCAAAACGCCGACAGTCTGTTTCGGAGTCGACATCAACCACCGCAATGCAGAACTGCTGGAACCCTATCTGGATTTCATTGTCGGAACGCATAATCATAATGACCACTATACCATTCCATTGATGCAGAAAATGAATGCTGCCGGAAAATTGGTCATCACAAATTACTTTCCGAATCCGGGATATACGAAAGCGGAATCATACACGCACACGGTCAACGGTGTTACGATCCATTGCGGAGAATCAGATCATAATCCCCGTCTGAAAAAATTCACAATGCCGATGGAGATCATCTGTCCGACGGGAGACCGGAATTTTGTATTTTACACCAGCGGTGATACTTACCATCATAGTTTTCTGAAACCGGTAACGGATGCTGTTGATCTTTATGTTGTGCATCCGTACTGCGGAATGTCTGCGGCAGAAGCGGCGAAACAGGTCAATGCAAAATTAACATTAGTAGTCCATTTGCATGAAATGACCCATGAATATAACAAATGGCGGTGGAAGTATGCGGATGGACGTAATACTCTTGAATTGCTCCAAAAAGAAAACCGCAATGCCTATATTCCTGTCTGGGGCGAAAAATTCATCTGGGATGGGAAGACACTGCGTCTGAACCAGAAGTGATTCTGTCTGAAATACTGAAAAAAGGCTATGTTTCCGATAAAGATTGATTTGAGATCGGGGAAGAAGGGAAAAACTTTTGAGGAAAATTTTTCCCTTCTTCCCCGCCCCCCATCATCCTTTTTCAAACCTTTTTGCGGCATTCCGATTTTTGCAATACAAAAATCAAAATGCCATCTTTGAGTCAAAACAGCGGAAAGATTTACCAACCTTTATTGGGAACAGAGCTAAGTATAATAAAGATTTACCAACCCATGTGGGGAACAGGGTCAAAAAAAAGAGAGTTCTGAAACAGTTTTAATATTACAGAACTCTCTGATTGAAGATTATTTTCTCAGCGGTGAGCCTTCTTCGGAGGAGCGGCTTTTCTCGGAGGCGGAACAGGCTTTTTCGGAGCCGGAGCTTTCCGGATATATTTGTTAAGAACAGCCTTCATAGCAGCCGGACCGCCTTTCATATAACCGGTGCGTCCGATTGCAGTTCCCTTTCCATCAGTAATGATAATTGTCGGATAACCGCGGACTCCATATTTCAGCTGAAGCTTGCTGTTTGCAGCCATAATATGTTTCGGCGGCTGATTTTTACGGGGGAAATCGGCTTTGAAAAGGACAAAATTATCATTCAGATAGCGAACCATATCCCGTTTGGAAAGGATTTCGCGGTCCAGTTTCATACACCATCCGCACCAGTCGGAGCCTGTAAAGAAAGCAAAGACAGGTTTTCCGGTTTTCCGGGAAATGTCAAGTGCCTTGGAGAAATCATGATTCCAATGAAGTCCCTGAGCGAAAAGACCGACAGTAAAAACTGTCAACAGACATGCCAATAATTTTTTCATAACATACCTCCTTGATTAATTTATTTGTTTTCGGGGGATCAGTAAAAAAAACCGATACTGGGAGAGTCCGGTACCGGTTACAGACAAGGGAAATCCCTTATTTGCTCCATTCAGTGATGCTTGCGACTGCTGCACAGTCGGCAATATCCTGGGGAGAACATCCGCGGGAGACGTCAACGAAGGGACGGCGGAGGCCCTGAATCAGGGGTCCGATTGCAGTAGCACCTGCGAGGCGTTCAGTTGCCTTGTAGATGGAGTTACCGCAGTTCAAATCGGGGAAGACGAGGACGTTGCAATAGCCTGCGATTTCGGAACCGGGAGCCTTTTTCGCACCGATTTCGGGAACGACAGCAGCATCGAACTGGAATTCGCCATCGACTTTGAGTTCGGGATCGAGAGCTTTTGCTTTTGCAACAGCTTCCACGACTTTGTCGATGATCGGGTCATGAGCAGATCCTTTTGTGGAGCAGCTGATCATACCGACTTTGGGTTCTGCGCCAGTGAACATCTTGAAAGAACGTGCGGTAGCAACGGCGATTTCAGCCAGCTGATCGCTGTCGGGATTGATGTTCAAACCGCAGTCTGCATAGAACAGAGCGCCGTTGTATCCCCACTTGGGATCGGGCATCTGCATGAGGAAGAAAGCGGAAGCGGATTTGAATCCGGGAGCAGTTTTGAAGAGCTGAAGAGCCGGGCGGGTTTTGCTTGCGGTGTTGTGATTGTAACCATTGGGGTTTCCGCCGCCGGAAACATAACCGTGAGCATCGCCTGCGCAAACCATTGCAGCGGAGAAGACGCAGGTATCTTTGAGCCATTCGCGGGCCTGTTCGGGAGTCAAACCTTTACTCTTGCGGATTTCGCAGCAGACTTCAATATATTTTTCCAGATTTGGAGACTTGATGACGTCAACGATTTCCACGCCGTCCAGGTTGATATTTTCTGTTGCGGCGAGAGCCTTGATTGCATCTTCATCGCCGACCAGAACGGGTTTGGCGCATCCGGTAGCGACCATGATTTCGGCTGCTTTGAGGTTACGGGGATCATCACTTTCGGTCAAGCAGATCTTGCGTCCCAAGGTCTTGGCTTTCGCGCGGATTTTGTCGAGAACTGTTTCCATATTCACTCCATTTCTGTTTTCTTTAATTACTGTTCAGAGAACAGCTGTTTACCATAAGGGGAAATTTAGCACAATTTCATGCAGTTTCAACCCTGTTTGAATAAAATTTATGAAAATTATATTCATTCTGCACTTGAAAACAGTGAAAACCTCTGCTAAATTCTGTGCAGTGATTCAAAAACGAGATAAAACGAGGTAATTTCAAAAGTCCGGGACTTTTGAAATTGCCTCAAAACATCAACTTTTACAAAAACGAGGTAAAAAAAATGAAAAGATTTTTTCTGAGTGTTCTGCTTCTGTGTACCGCTGTATTTCACCTTTCTGCAGAAGAATCTGACTGGTTCGCTGAAAAATTCCCGGAAAAACTGATTACAGCCTCCGGAAAAGAAGTTGAGACGGCAACGGCATTGAAAGGAAAGATTGTTGCAGTCTATTTCACAGCTTCATGGTGCGGTCCATGCAGAGCCTTTACTCCGCAGCTGATTAAATTTTACAAACGGACTGCCAAAAAGGAAAAATTGGAAATTGTGCTTGTCAGTTCTGACAAAACAGATAAAGATATGAAAAAATATATGAAAAAATATTCCATGCCGTGGCTTGCAGTTCCTTTCGGCGATGATGCTGTTAATAAGCTGAAACGGGAAGCAAAAGTCGGAGGAATCCCCCGGCTGACAGTATTTGACCGTGAAGGAAAAATGATTTCTGAGAATGCCCGCTGGGATGTGGTTCTGCTGGGACAGAAAGCTGTTGAAGCATGGAAAAACCCGGAATACAAACCAAAGACATTTCAGGATTACAAAGAGAAATCCGGAAAATCCAGAAAAACCAGAAAGAAAAAATAAATCTCAGTTTCTTGCGAACTGATAATCCAAAAACGGATAACAGAAAAGACTTATCAATAGAGGTAGTTTCAAAAGTCCGGCAAAATTTGGCTGAAAAGAGATTGCTGATGAGATGGAAATGGTAGTTTGAGCGTGGCTACTCAAAGAGTAACCACCGAAAACGCTCCATTTTCAGATCACGGCAAGAGTTTTCAGACATTTTTGAAGACTTTTGAAATTGCCTCAATAAAAACAAATTAAGGAGTTTTCAAATGAACTACAATGTTGACTGTGTAACGAAACGTTCCATGCCCTTCTGGTGCGTGGGTTCTCCCCTTTCCGATCCTTTCGGCGGACCTGTTATGCAGAAATTGGATTCTGTTGAAATTGCAAAAATTCTTGCATGGGCAGGAAAACAGGGCTATATCGAAGCAACAAGTTATCATGATGATGATCTTGTTCCCTGGGATCCGCAGAATCCGGAAGATGATCTTGATCCTGCAAGCCCTGTCTATAAAAAACTCCGCGAAATAAAGGCAATACTCGACGAAGCCGGAGTTGAAATCCATGCATCCGTATGCAGTCTTCACGGACATCCGATGTTCCGTGACGGCGGGCTTTGCAATCCGGATCCGGAAATCCGCCGTCTTGCGGCATTGAAAGTGGAACGGACTCTCCGTATCGGTCAATTCTTCGGTGCAAAATATTATATTTACTGGGTTGCCCGGGACGGTTTTGAAGTTCCTGTGATTACACAGTGGGAAAAAGTATATGACTGGCTTGCGGAAGGGTTGAACCATGTTACGGATTACATCCGCGAAAAAAATATGACAAACTACATTGCCGCGACAGTGGAACCCAAGCCGAACGAACCCCGCGGCCAGATGTTCCTGCCCACCAGCGGACATGCTGTCGGGTTCATTTACGGCAAACTGAAAGAACCGGATTTCTGGGGAGTCAATCCGGAATTGCTCCAGCATGAAAGCATGGCTCTTATGAATGCAGTCATGACCGTCAGCTATCTTTGCAGCATGAACAAATTGAAATTCCTCCACTTCGGAAGTCAGATCAAAGCGCAGTTCGACAACGATTTTCCGCCTCTGACCGGACCCGAAGGACTCAAGGAAACTGTCATGCTCTTCCATGCGCTGAACCGTATGAACTGGAAAGGTGTGATTGAATATGACTGTCACATGCTCCGCGCGGAAGGCACACCGGAAGATGCAATTTCTTCCCGGAAACAGTTTATCGTGGACTGTACAACAGCTCTCTCCATGGTATTGGATCTGGCGCGCAGAATCACAGTTCCGGTCAACGCGCCGTCGCAATCGGCGGCTGACTTGGAAAGTATCCGGCAGATGTGCGGTCTGAACGAAGTCAAACTTACCCGCTGAATACGAACACGGAGGGAAACGGCATGCTGTATCTGGGAATCGACTCCAGCACGCAGGGAGTGAAAGGCGTCATCATAGATCCTGAAAGGAAAAACATTACGGCAGAAGCGGCTGTAAATTTTGGAAAAGATCTGCCGCAGTATCATTCACCGAACGGTTTTCTGGAACAGGAAAATCCGCTGGTCCGGCAATCGGATCCGAAAATGTGGCTGGATGGTCTGGAATTGATGTTGAAACGGTTTCAGGATGCGGGCGTTCCCATGGATCAAATTGCCGCGATTTCCGGTTCCGGACAGCAGCATGGTTCTGTTTATCTCAATGCAGAAGCGGAAACTGTTCTGGGAAATCTGAACAGGGAACAAACTCTTTCAGAACAGCTTGCTTCATGTTTTTCCCGGAAACTCTCTCCCATTTGGATGGACCGTTCCACGGAACAGGAATGTGCAGAGCTCACAGCTCAATTCGGAGAGCAGCTTCAGAAGATCACAGGCAGTCCGGCAACGGAACGTTTTACCGGTCCGCAGATTCGTAAATTCTATAAAGAACAGCCGGAGGATTATGCGAAAACAGCAAAAATCCATCTGGTAAGTTCATTTTTGTGCACGGTTCTGATCGGAAAACATGCACCCATTGATTACGGTGACGGAGCGGGGATGAATCTGCTTGATCTTTCAACGCTGGATTATCATAAAGAAATTACGGAATTCACAGCTCCCGGACTGATGCAGAAACTCCCGCCTGCAGCGGCATCTGATACCATCGCCGGAGAATTGGTTCCTTATTTTGAAAAATACGGATTGAAGAGCGGAATTCCAGTGATCGTCTGGTCCGGAGATAATCCGAACAGTTTGATCGGAACCGGTTGTTTTGAACCGGGAATTGCCGGAATCAGTCTGGGAACCAGCGATACTGTTTTTGCCACGATGAAAGAGTTCTGCACGGATCCGGAGGGATGCGGTCACATTATGGGCAATCCCGCCGGAGGTTTCATGAGTCTGATCTGCTTCACCAACGGTTCCCTCGCCCGGGAGAAGATCAGAGAGACCGCAAAGGTTGATTGGAATACATTCGACACGATGTCTGCCGGAACGGAAAATCCTGATTATCATCTGCTTCTGCCATATTTTGATGCGGAATCCACACCGCTTCAGCTGAAAAGCGGACCGCGTTATAATTTTGATCAAACAGCCGAACCGCCGGAAAAACTGATCCGGGCACTGCTTGAATCGCAGGCACTGAGTATGAAACTGCACACATCCTGGCTGAAAGACCCGATCCGCAAGATCCGTTTGACTGGGGGAGCGTCTGCCTGCAAAGGATTCCGGCAGATCATAGCGGATACATTTCAGGCAGAAGTGGAAACTATCAGCGTCAGCAATTCTGCAGGCTTGGGAGCTGCATTCCGTGCGGCAAACAGTGCGGGAAAAATCCCGTTTCCGGAATTGATTTCCGCATTCTGTTCCGCTGCAGAAACAGTTCATCCTGACCGGATGATGCAGAAACATTATGAAAAAGCTCTTTGCATTTACAAGCAAATAGAATCTGAAAGATAAACAGCGCTTTTATTTTTTTGTCAACAAACCTGTTCTTTTCCATGTTGTACCATATTGACAAAAACGGTTGTATCATTTATATTTGTCGAAAGAAGTGTTTTCTTGCACAAGGTACAATAAACCGGAGAGAAGAGTGAGACTGAAAAAAGAATATGCCTATAATAAGATCATGGAATTGATCATAAACGGCAAGGTTCAAAATGGTCAATTTCCGTCTGAACCGGAACTTTGTGTACAGATCGGAGTATCCAGGGTCACTCTCCGTGCCGCACTGAAACGGCTGGAGCAGGAGGGGTTGATTACGCGCAGCCATTACTATGGTACGCGGCTTTCCGATAAAACATACCAGAACAGGAAACTTCTGATAGCCTGCAGCGGTTCTTCCGATAAATATGACAAGCATCTGTTTGAATATCGTTCCCTGAAACAGACCTGTCTTGAGAACAAAATTGAATATGATGAATGCGATCTTCACTTTCTTCAGGATGCTCAAAAGATTGCAGAACGGTATTTTGGAATCATCTTTTTCGGAGCAAATATTCTTGGAACAGAACCGTTTTTTGAAGTGATAAAAAAGAGCAAACTTCCGGCTGTTTACTGCAGGGAAGATGAAAATAATGTCATCACAAGGGATTATCCAAGTGTCGGAGTCAGCATCAAAAAAGCATGGTATTACGGATTTAATCATCTGATTGCTTTGGGATTCCGGAATATTGCTTCATTATTTTTAGAAAATACGCATAACGGAATCAGATTCGGATTTCTGCCGGAAGAATTTTCAGAAAAACTCCGCAGAGAAGGTTATCCGGAAGCGGCGGAGTTGGTCATGGTTTTTGACAGGGAACGGTTTGAAGATGAATTGCGGACCCTGATCAAAGAAAAGAAAGTGGATGCGCTTTACTGTACATCGGATCATGTTGCTGCACAATGTTACAAAGTCGTCAAAGACATGGGAATCAGAATACCGCGGGATATTGTGATTCTGGGCTTCGGAATGGGTTCAAAGCTGATGACTCCTGCTCTTTCTTCAGTTAAAATTTCTTCGGAGATTTTCGGAAAAACGGTGATCCAGCTTCTTCAAAACAAAGAGGCTCATGAAATTCCCCCGCTTCAAGTCGATCTCCCAACCGGAATTTCTGAAGGTGAAAGTGTTCAAAATATAAAAATTGACGGTCTCCTGTTCCGAAACTCTGAAAGAATGAGGTAAATATTATGCTTTGGAAAAAGATTGACCTTGAAATTTCATTGAAAAGTTTTCCGGATAAAGAATCAGAAAAGATCACCGGAGTAATCCGGACACTTTTCCGGCAATGGGATCAAATAATCCGTCAAGCCGAACAGACAGCTGTTATGTTATGGATTGCAGACGGTTCGGAAATTCTGGAATATTCCGGAGAGCTTGACAAAGAATTTGAATGGGGAAAATGGATCGGAGTTGCCAATCCTCCGGTTCAGAAGCGCCCTTTGACGGAGGCGGAAAAATATCCATGGCGTTGTCCGCGGGAATACAGGAAGAATCCGCGCACATTCAATTACAGGGAATTAAAAGAGCTTGTTTCATCGCTGAAGAGCCATTTTTATGAAATATACGGAAAAGAACTTCAGGTAGGAGCAACCTTTGATCCCGGAATGGAATTTTCTGTTTCCAAATTCAAATATCAGAATCATCATGAATGTTGTCAGGGGCACAATGGAAGATTCCTCTGCTGTTATCTTCCGCTTCATGCAGATCAGAAATCTTATGCCGGATTCCCGGATGGAATTCCGGAAGGTCTTTCTTTCGGAACCTTTTTCGGTCGGCAGACACAACATTTTCTTACTGATATGGGAATGGATTATATCTGGTTTTCCAATGGTTTCGGATTCGGAATGGAGGCTTGGGGGGCTTGTGGGGCTATTTTTGACGGAACAGCGTTTTACAAGAACAAGTCCCGGAAAACGCATGAAGCGATTCTGGGCTTCTGGCACGATTTCAGAAAAGAGTGTCCTGATTATCCCATAAAAACACGGGGAACCAATTTCTCAACCGGAATTGATATCTCAACCGATGGGACTCCGCTGAAAAAAATTTATGAAACGGTTCCCGGAATTTCCGGACCGCCGAACTCGCCCAGCGGATCTCTTGACAGAAATTATGCACTGTGTATTGTCAATTATCTGAGCCATATTGCAGAACTTCCGCTTTCAAATTCATTTACGTTCCGTTTTTATCTGCACGATCCCTGGTTCAAGGCTTCGGCATGGATTCACTATTATCAGAGATCACCGCACGATATTCTTCTGCCCCTTTCCCTTGCAAGAATTGATAAAAACGGAAAAATCCAGCATGCGGATGCCATGCACATCCTTTCGGTTGATGACTCCAAAGGGGAAATGCCGGAACATCCGGCGCAGGAGGTGATGGGGCATATTCTGGATATTATGCAGAGACGCGCTGATAAGCCCGGTCCGTTTGTCTGGGTTTATCCTTTCAGAGAATATCATGAATCCGGAGAAAAGGAAGAACGGCTGGAAGAAATTTATTCCGGAGATTATATAATCCGGGGAGCAATTGACCGTGGATTTCCGCTGAACAGTGTGGTTTCCAGTGATAATTTCCTTTCGATCATCAACCGGAATCCGGCAGCATTCGATGGATGTGTGTTAGTTTTTCCGGGAATTTTCACTGTTTCGCCCGACGTGCTGAACGGAATCGGCTCACATTTAAAACGCGGCGGACACGCCATCTGTTACGGTCCGGCTCACGGGAAAAACATCGAAGCGTTTCTGGGGGTTGCGCCTGCTGAATCTCTGGAAGGAGAGATGAAACTTACCGGCTTTGAAAAACCGGTACTGCACAATAGTTTGCTTTCCGGAGGAGGATTGGACAGAATCAGCTGTGATCCGGAAAAGAACATTGTCATGGCGGAATATGAATTGAACGGGAAGAAACGTCCGGCACTGATCAAGCGGAAAATTGCAGAAAATTCCGGAGAACTTTTCTGGGTTCGCGGAACGAACTCATTCCGTATGAGCAAGGGAATTTATGCACCGCTCCCGCTTTCAACGGAAGAATTTTCTTATCCGGAAGATCTGTTCCTTGCCGCGATCCGTGAACTCGGCTGGAGGATCGAAGGAGAATTCCGGGTTGCGAAACATGAAAATCCCGTTATGACCTGGCGGAGATGCAAAAACGCATTTTATCTTGCCGGTTACGGACGCGATACAACATCTGTTTTGAAACTGCGGACTCCTGATGGTGCGCCCCTGCCCTGCGGTTCTCATACAACTGTTGAAAACGGTATGACTTGTATGAACACAACAACAGCGATCGACCTTGAATGCCGGGTATTTCTTGCAAAAGGGAATCCGGAAGGACTGGTTGAATGTATTGCCGCCCTGCCCGGAATGCCGGAGGTCAAACGCCGTATTTTCATCATGGGAGTGGGAAATGCGGATATCCTTTACCGTCCGGAACCCGGTACACGGGATTTTATCAGATTCCACGATGAAAACGGATTCAATGCACCGCTTGCCAGACCGGATGATTATGAAGTCATCCGGGGCACGGATAAATATGGAGATTACTGTCTCGTCAAAAATGTCAGAGACCAGTTATTTATAACAATTCCGGAAGAGGAATGAGCAACGTTATGATTGAACAGAAAACAAAAATTAAAACATAAGGAGTTCATGATGAACAACAAGAAAAATTTCACCCTGATCGAATTGCTGGTTGTGATTGCAATCATCGCAATTTTAGCCGGAATGCTGCTGCCTGCGCTGAACAGTTCCAGAGAAAAAGCCCGCAGCACTTCATGTCTCAACAATCAGAAAGCATTGGTTTCTTATTGGATGAGATATGCCGATGAGAGCGATCAATGGATCATGCCGCGAATGTTTGATAAAGGTATCGTTCATGCGTCACTTGATACCTGGTGGTATGAATACATGGTTTATAACGCTGTTCTGGGCGGCAGTAAATTAAATCTTCCGGATCAGAACCGGACAGCAACACGGCAAATTCTTGTTTGCCCGACTGACAGCAGAACCCAAAAGACCTTCAACTACATCCAGAATGTTGCCTGGAGTTACGGGTACAATCAGGCGTTATCCTACAAAGGCGGAAAAGTCGGTACAGATGGCACCCTTCTTTCCAAAATCGGACAGACCAATAAATTTGTGAGTGATACCGTTGTTTTCGCTGATTCCTGGACTCCATACCGTACTGTTGGAACCGGTAACTGTCCCTGCCACGGTTATTCGTATCAGGTTTATTCCTCCCAAATCGGCTGGCCGATCCACTTGAATATCGGTTCATTCGGAGCTCACGGAAAAAACTGCAGCACCTCATTTATGGATGGTCATGCGGCAGCTACCAGTCAGCTGAAAGTCCGTATGGGAGTTCCCAGCAACCTGAAAGATTATCAGAATGGCTTCAACCTCTGGGATGCCACTGCAGATAAACCTGTCCGGACATTCTTTGAACCTGCGCTCTGATCAAAAAGGATAATACATGATGAAATTCAAATCTCTTCTGTTCCTGCTCTGCGGAACGTTCACCCTTTTTGCCGTCGATCCCGGCGGAGTTTCCATCGACTTTGCCAAAAAAACGGTTCAATCCACCGGAAAATCTCTGCAATATATTCCCGGAGGAGAGTTCAAAACGAAAGCGGAATTTGATTCCTGGAAAAAGCATCACTGGGTCCATATCGGTGCAAAAGCAGGAAATTATATTCAGCTTCTGAAAGATGTCAAACCGTACATCAAATACGATTGGAAAAATCAGGAAGGCTGTATTATCATTGACAATGCCCTTCACAACATGAAGGATAATTTCGGAAGAGGTTTGACTGTTTCCAACAGACTGATCAAACGTTTTCCGGCTGCTCCGGGGAATCATAATCTTACGTGGAACGCTCATGGAACCCATATAAAAGGTCCAGCTTACAGCGGATTCCTTGTTCAGCTTGCGTTCTATGATGCAAAAGGGAAAAAAGTCGGCAATACATTTTCTCAGTATCCGACATTGACAAACAACAAGAAAGATTTTCGTATTTCCGGTATTGCTCCGGAAAAAACCGCACAGGCAGAAGTGACATTCTGTTTCTATGGTCCGGGGAATGTCAGTATTGACAATGTTGCGCTGACTCCGCAGAAAATCACAACCGGGCTTTCAGTGAAATTGAATCCCCACGGTTTTCTGGATAATCTTTTCTGTGTTCCGGAAAAAACACCTTTCACGATTCATTTCGGGTTGAAGAATGTTTCCGGAAAGAAAGATGGTGCGGCAATGTTCCACATTGAACTTCCGGAAGAATTCTCAATTCTTGCAGCGCGGGAAGGAAACGTAATGTTTCCACAGGGGGAAAACAGATGTTCTGTTGATCTTACAAATCTGCGTGCGAGAGCACCTCTGAACGGTTATTCTTCCACGTTCCCGACCGTCAACCTGATGATCGTTGCGAAAAATCTGAAAGCCTCCAATGATGTTTTTCAGGGAAAATACTGGGTTGAAGAAAACGGAGTCAAAGGAACGGTTGAAACGTTCTCTCTGAAAGTCCTTCCTGTAACACATGCAAAGCAGCCGGCGCGGTTCAAAACCGGCTTTGCACCCATGAATGATTTCAGTTACAGTGCTGCAAACTCCAAGCATCTCAAACAGTTGTTTCAGACAACCGGATTCAATGGAGGAACTTATATTCCCGGCGGTTTGATTCCGGTAATGAATCAGCTCGGAATCGAAGTTTATGCGGAAGCAGTTGCTAACGGATACCGGATCGGTCCCAATCCGAAACCGGATTTTGCCTTATTCAGAGGTGCTGACGGGAAACCGCTGCTCACGCCCGGAAATACGCAGAATATCTGTCCGACAGAAGTTTACAGACAGGGCGAATATTACAAAGGCAAGGTTATTCCTTATTTCAATTCGCTCATGGACAAGGGAATTACCCACCTTATGGCAAACTGGGAACCGTTCATGTTTGACCGCCGCGGCTGTTTCTGCGCCCGCTGTAAAACGGAATTCATCCGTTATTCAAAACTCCCGGAAAAAGAAGTTACTGCAAACTGGGGTTCTGCAATTCTGGAAAAATACCGGGATCTCTGGACAAAATTCCGTTCATGGCAGCATGGAGAACTGGTAAAAACACTGAATCAAACCATGAATGAATTGGGCAAGAAACGGTTCGGAAAAGAATCTTTCTTCATTCCCATGGTCAGTTACACACTGTTCACAACACCGCGTCAACATGCGGAATATGCTTTGGAGGATTATATCGACCATCTGCAATGGCTGGAACCTTGGGGTCCATACATCTACTACCGTTACGAAGAACCGTATCAGGAAAACTGCGGATGGAACATCGTTACCTGGCTTGCCGCAAAAAAGATGAAAGAATCTGTCATCAAGCGTCAGCCTGATAAAAAGAAACGGACAAAACTGATTGCATTCCCCCACAGTTATCAGGGAACCGACTGGGTGACAGAACCGGAAACGCTTGCCTTTGAAACACTGCTTTTCTTTGTGAACGGTTTTGAAGGTTCTTTTGCCTATCTTTTCCCGCTGGGATATGATTACCGTTACTGGAAAGCTCTTGCAGAAACAAATAACACAATCGCAAATCTCGAATCCTATTTTCTTGATGGAAAAGATATTTCCTCAAAGATTGAAACGGTTTTGCAGACACCGCTCCCGAAACCGAATCCGCCGGATGCAACCGCAGTCTGGTCTACTGCTGAAGGAATGGGAGAGGTCGAAAAAGTTTCCCTGCTCCAGCATACAGCTGTCACTCTCAACGGAAAAACCTTGGCGGCAATCGGAAACTTCTGGAAACACGGAGAAGCATTTTACACCTTCAAGCTGAAAGGTTTGAAATCCGGGAAATATACGGTCAGCGATCCTGCGGCAAAACTTGTTTTCGGAACGTTCACCAACAAAGAGCTGGAAAAAGGAATTCTGATGCAAACCGGTGCGTTACGCTGGAGATTCCTTCTTGTCGAACCCCAGACAAAGGCTGAGGGAAAACAGGTCACTCAAAAGGCTTTACGCAATCTGATGCAGAAACGGCTTCCGAAAATCCGGAAAGCATTTGAAAAAGAACAGAAACTGCAATCTGAAAAGTTCGTTGTTTCCAATGATTATTCAAAATTGAAACCGCTTTCTGCACAGGGAATGACAATCAAAGCAGTGAAAGTTGGCGGTAAAGATTTTCTGCAGCTCAACACATCGGAATATTCTTTGGAAATCCATCCTGAACAGGGCGGCGCAATCCGCAACTGGAAAACAAAATCCGGAGAAGCATTGAGCAGTCCCGGAGATACGCTCGGACTCGGCAATGATTCTTTTATGGAACCCACGATCCGCAACTGGAACACGCCGTGGCAGATCGCCGGAATCCGTTCTGATCTGGAAGGAATCACGCTTGCTATGAAATTCCGGATTCCGCAGGCAATTGACTTGACATTCGGCGGTTTGGAATTTGTGAAAACATATCAATTTCTGCCGGATGGGATCCGGTTCCGCCTCGAAGTCAGAAACTCAAACTCAAAAAATATTGCATTTGTCTACCGTTCCCACAATCAGAACGCATATCTCTCAATAAAAAATAAAGTTTCCGGAATAATGAAAACCGGAACCGTTGAGGTCAAACGGAAAGGGAATAATCAGATCATCCGTGTCAGCGGAGCAAAACAGCGGGCAGAACGCCATTATGCGGTAAAAGTTCCGGTCAGCGGCGGTACTGCCACTGCTGAATTTTCAGCACCCTGGCATAATTATATCCTGAAACTGGAAACTTCCGGAAATGTTGGTTTCTACGGAATCTGGGATGATCTGCCGGACAGAATGAAATATGCAACAGAAGAGATTCTGTTTGAGCAAACAAATCTTGCACCCGGTGCAAAAAAAGTCTTTGAACTTAAATGGTCTTTCAAAAAAAAATAAAAGAACATTTGAAAAAATGAGAACAATGCGTTATCTTTACGGATAACAACAGTTGAAACAGGAGGTACTTTTTATGAAATTGAAAATGACATTTTTGCTTGCAGCATTCGCCGCAACAAGTATTTTTGCTCAGGACAACCTGCTGAAAGGCAGTGCTTTTGAAACAGGAAACGATGTTCTTGCATGGGCGCCCGGACATTGGGTTCACATCGGTCCGGCTCTCGGTGATTACAAAAAACTTCTGCCGCAGGTTTCTCCGTACTGTAAACGGATGCTCGTTCAGGATGCAAAATCCGGACGCTGGTCAATGAAAGTTGTAACGGATAAAGAATATCACAAAATCAAAGATAACAAAGGCGGAGTCATTATGGTCTCCAACTCTTTGAATCAGACCGTTGCAGTCACACCCGGAAAATATAAACTGACATTCTGGGTCAAAGGGAAAATGGAAAAAGTTCCCGGTTATAATGCATTGCGTCTATTTCTCATCTGTACAAAAACATCTCAGCTTCTGGATCATCAATTCAAATTAACAGATAACTGGGTTCAATTCCAGAAAGAAATTACGGTTCCTGCACAGGGAGCTTCTCTTCAGCTCCGTTTTGCCCTGTACGGTGTTGGCGAATTTCAAATTGATGAAGCCTCTCTTGTAAAGGTTCAGTGAATATCGAATGAAAGATCTGCTTTTTTTCCTTCAGGAATGGATCGCCATTCCTGAGGATATTGTCTTCCGGGAAATTCCCGGTTCCGGGCTGTGCAATATTACAGACCATTGCATCGAATATACCGGGAAACGTGAAGCTCTGCGCGGACTTGGCCTTTATCTTGCCGGAGAACGCGGAACGTTTCGCTGTTCATTCAAAACGCTTGGCGTTATGTACGACTGCAGCCGAAACGGTGTTCCGGAAATCAGTTGGCTGAAACGGCAATTCGTGGGGCTTGCGCTGCTGGGATATAACCTGTTCCAGATGTATATGGAAGATACCTATCAGTGTCCGGGGGAACCCTTGTTCGGTTATGGAAGAGGAGCTTATTCTCTGGAGGAATTGCAGGAACTGGATGATTTCGGAAGCAAACTCGGAATCGAAGTATGTTCTGCGATTCAGACGCTCGGACACATGGAAAACCTGCTGAAATTCGGCTCCTATTCCGCTGTCAGCGATACGCCCCGGATCCTGTTGGCTGATGAAGAAAAGACTTATGAGCTTATCGAAAAAATGATCTCTTTTCAGTCACAGGCGTTCCGTTCCCGCAGAATCAACCTGGGACTGGATGAAGCAGTCGGACTCGGACAGGGAAAACATCTGGAAAAATTCGGTCCGGAAAATCCCTTTGACATCTTCCTGCGCCATTTGAAACGGGTCATTGCGATTTGTCAGAAGTATGAACTTCAACCTATGATCTGGTCCGATATGTTCTTCCGTATTTTCGACAAAGATCATAATTATTATGTTTCCGAAATGGAAGTCACGGAAGAGATGCGGAAAAAAGTCCCGCAGGATGTTCAGCTGATCTTCTGGGATTATTACCACTGGGAAGAAAAATATTATCTGGATATGATCCGGATTCATAATGATTTCGGATTCAAACCGATCATGGCATCCATGATTTGGACTCCCGCACGGCTCTGGTACGATCACGGACAGACAAAGCTGACTGTGCCGCCTTGTATCAATGCTTCAGAACAAACCGGTTTGGATGAATTGATCTTTACCCTGTGGGGCGATGACGGAGCTTATTGCGATTTCGATTCTGCTATGGCGGGTTTGACATTCTCGGCAGCAGAAGCATGGAAGAGTTCCAAAGATACATTGCAGAAACAGTATCAGCTCTTTTTCGGCGGCGATTATGAAAAGGTCATTGCCGCCTCCGCATTGACAGTCGATCAGCCGGAACAGTTCACAGCCGGTCTTGCCGCAGCTGATATCATCTGGGATGATCCGCTTCTCTGGATCGGCTGCCGGAATGCTGAACAGCGTTATCCCGGAGTCCTGAACAAGATGAAAGAACAGTGCCGGAATGCGGAAATACAGTTAACAGGAGCAGAAACCAAAGGCGGCGGGGATTTGGATCATGCGAAAAATCTCTGCAATCTGATGATTCTCAAAATAAATTTATATCAGCGGATGAAACAGAAACTGCTGGATTCTGGAACTGCATTGATGGCAGAAGAAGCAGCATTGGCAGCAGATCGGGTGATCTCTTCGTTCCGCCGTCAGTGGATGCGCCGGAATAAACCCTTCGGTATGCATGTTGTACAAATCCGTCTCGCCGGATTGGCTGACCGGTTCCGGGAGGTCTCCCGCCGGATTCAGGAAAACAGTGCCTTCCCCGAACTGGATCTCCCTGATTCACCCGTTGCATTCGGAACTGGTAACTGGCATCTGGCAAACCTTGTTCCGAAAGTAAATTAATCAGAATTCAGAATATGCACGATCTGTCTTACAGAAAAAATTTTGATCCGTCACAGGAATGGAAATCCACGATTCCGGAACCGTTTTTTGAAGATCAACCGGGATGGAACAGGCTTTATTGGAAAGCCTGGGAACTTGCGCACGATCACATCAAAAAACTTCCCGGAATGCCCCAGTCTCCATATATGGACGAGGCTTTTCTTGAATCCAATATCTGGATCTGGGACACCTGTTTCATGGCTCTGTTCTGCAAGTTTTCTCCAGAACGTTTTCCCGGTGTGGAATCCTTCCGGAATTTCTATGAGCCGCTTTACAATCATCGGAAGCTGCCCAGTATCATGTCAGATAAGGATGCGGCAATGCTCGGTTATCCAAAAGGACTTCCGGTTCCCGTTCAAATCCATATCGCAGATAACCCGCCGCTGTTCGCATGGGCGGAATACAGGTATGTCATGTACTCCGGCGATAAAGAACATATCCGGAAACTTCTGCTGGATGATCAATTCCTGCAGAAACATTTTCATTTTCTGGAATCTATATACGAACAGGCTCATCCGGAATGTGTTTACGTTCCCACCTGCTGGCGGAAACATCCGAAAGGTTATTTCTGGGAAGGCGGAAGATCCGGAATGGATAATACTCCCCGCGGAAGAAACGGAAAAACATGCAGCGTGAACCGCCCGAATAACCCGGATATGCTCTGGATTGATGCCATCGCTCAACAGGCTCTTTCTGCCCTTTATATTTCCAGATTGGCTCTCCTGATCGGGGAAAATGAATTGGCTGAACATTGGAAAAAGATTTACGGACAGCTCAAAAATACAGTCAATGAAAATTACTGGGATGAAGTGGATGGTTTTTATTATGATATCCATGCGGAAACAGGAGAGTTTATCAAAGTTGTAACTCCGGCATCGTTCTGGGTCATGCTGGCTGAAATTCCATCACAGGAACAGGCTGAAAGAATGTGCCGTTTTCTCACAGATCCGCAAAAACTCGGTGGACATGTGCCATGCCTGTCTCTCGCACGTGACGATGGGGATTTCAATGCGGAAAACGGCGAATATTGGCGCGGTTCTCTCTGGCTCCCAACGGCTTATATGATTATCGAAGCACTGGACTGTTACGGATTTTACGATCTCGCGGCCGATTTATCCGGAAAAATCATCAGTCACATGAACCAGACTTTTCTGAAATATACACCCCATACGATCTGGGAATGTTATGCTCCGGACAAGCCGGTTCCGGCATCCACCTGCGGAAAACCGCAGCAGACCGTAAGAGAAGATTTCTGCGGATGGTCCGCCCTCGGCCCCATCAGCCTTTATATCGAACATGTTCTCGGATTCCGGTCCGCAGACGCCTTCCGGAAAGAATTATTCTGGAATCCCCCAAAAAATAAAACAGGAAAAACCGGAATCAAAAATTTCCGGTTCGGTGAGATCATCACGGACATCATACTTGAAAACGGTATCTGCACCGTAAAATCAAATAGAGATTACACCTTGAATGTCGATGGGATCCCATTCAAAATCCATGCAGGAAAAAATGAAGTGCTGTTTCCAATAAAGGTTGATTAGTGCCCCATCATCCTTTCCTGTCCTCCATAGATTGAAACCTTTTTGCGGCATTCCGATTTTTTTGCGCTGCAAAAATTAGAATACCATTTTTTAATTTGACAACTTGGGTGGGAAACAGAGCTGTAAATTTTTACATCAAAGACATGGGATCGACGTCGACTTGAACAGAGATCCCTTTAACCGGATTCCGGTACAGCTCATACCGTAAAAATTTCTTCATATAGGAGAGATTACCTCCGCGGAACATAATCATATACCGGAATTTTCCTTTTATACGCTCGATCGGACACGGTGCCGGATCGGAAGCATTTGTTTCCGGAGGGAGATAGGGTTGTATTTTCTGAAGCAGATTTCCGGCATATTCCAGGATTGCAGAGGGCTCTTCACCCACGAATCGAATCACAAGCACGTGTCCGTGGGGCGGCAGGGAAAGAGCCTCCCGGACAGGCAGTTCTTCCTCATAAAAGGCATTACAGTCATGGTTTGCGGCAGCAATGATTGCGGCATTGTAGGGGGTGCAGGTTTGAAAGATCACATCACCGCGCATATCGCCGCGCCCTGCCCTTCCGGCGACCTGAGTCAAAAGCTGAAATGTCCGTTCCGTTGCCCGGAAATCATCAATATAAAGGCCCATATCAGCATTAATCACGCCGACGAGTGTCACATTGGGAAAATCCAACCCCTTCGCGATCATCTGAGTTCCGACGAGGATATCAATTTTCCCGTTGCGGAACGATGATAAAATTTCCTCATAAAGTTCCGGCCTTGTCATCGTATCGGAATCCATACGTCCGATTCTGGCATTTTTGAATGCTGCAAAAGAAATATTTTCGATCCGTTCAGTTCCGGCTCCGGAGAATTTGATTTCGGGAGAGCCGCAGGCCGGGCACTGTTCCGGAGCTTTCACCATTGCTCCACACAAATGACAAGTCAGGATACGCATTTTTTTGTGGTAAGTATAAGGCACACCGCAATCCGGACATTGTGCAACAAATTTACAGTCGGACTGTTCACATTTCAACTGTTTTGCGAAACCGCGCCGGTTCAGAAAGAGAATACTCTGTTCGCCTTTTTCCAGACGGTCATGGACAGCATCAATCAGTTCTTTGGATAGGAACGGGATATGCCCTTCCCCGTCATCCTGACTCCGCATATCAATGATTCTGACATCCGGCATTCTGATATTGGGATCTGTGCGGTGCGCCATGATTGCATGGGCATATTTTCCGCAGACAGCGTTGTAATGGGATTCCACAGAGGGAGTGGCAGAACCGAGAATAACAGCGGCATGTTCCAATTTTCCGCGCATGACAGCCACATCCCTGGCATTATAACGGGGAGCCTCACTCTGTTTATAGGACTGTTCATGTTCTTCATCAACGATAATCAGTTTCAGATCGGTAAAAGGAGCGAACAAAGCGGATCTTGCACCGACAGCGATCCGCACCCTGCCCTGATGTACTTTCATCCATTCATCCCTCCGTTCACCATCGGATAAACCGCTGTGGAGAACGCTCACCATATTTCCGAACCTTGACCGGAAACGTTCCACAGTTTGAGGTGTCAGAGAAATTTCCGGGACAAGCACGATTGCGGAACCGCCGTTATTGATAGCATAATCAATCGCCTGAAGATAGACTTCTGTTTTTCCGGAGCAGGTTACGCCGTGCAGGAGGACTGTATGCTGTTTCCGTTTTCCGTCAATGACCTCCCTGATGATCTCCAAAGCAGCAGCCTGTTCCGCTGTTGGTGTTTTTGCCTTTGTGGGGATCACATCCATTCCTTTGAATGGATCGCGGTCTATCTCTTCCTGAATTTTTTCTATCAGACCAGCTTTTACCAAACCGTCGAGGACAGATCTTCCGACACCTGCTTTCAGGAGGAGAATATCTGTGGGGAGTTCCCGTTCGAGCATGAGAACTTTCAGAAGAGCCGCTCTTGCCTTCAATTTTCCGGATTCATTCTGAGCAATGAATTCCGCAGCTTTGAGATGATCTGCGATCCGGCAATGCTCTCTTGTTTTTGCTTTGATTTTTCCGCTGCGGATCGCACCTGGAAGAAGATTTCTCACAGAAAGTTCACGCGGACAGCAATAGTATTCTGCCATCCAGTCAGAAAGTTTCAGCAGCGCATCGGGAATACGGGGGAATCCGGCACAGATGGAATCAATTTCTTTGAGATCGTTTCTGCCGGAAGAATCTGTTACAGTGATCACATAAGCCTGCCGCAAACCGCCCCGCCCGAAGGGTACATTCACCTTCATACCCGGAAAGATCTCTCCTGCCAGAGATTCCGGGATCCGGTAATCGAACAGACGGTCCAAGGACAGATTTACAGTAACTCTTGCAATATTTCCGGGCATGATGGTTCCTCTTTCAGTTTCAGCAGTGATAATATAATCCCCGGCAGAAGATTTTCAAGAGATATTTTTTCAATCATGGGAAATATATCTCTTCCGGTTCCGCTTGACATTTTTACGATGATGCTGTATATTGTCAGGATAACTTATCAAGTGTGGGATTGTTCCTGAATGATACGTAACAGAAAGGATAATATATCATGGGATGCAGTGGAAATTGTGACAGCTGCGGTTCTGCCGGCGGCTGCGGAAATCAGAAATTGACAGAAAAGATGAGCAAGGTTCAGCATAAGCTCTTTGTGATGTCCGGCAAAGGCGGAGTCGGAAAGAGTACGGTTGCGGCCTCTCTGGCACTTGCATTGGCTGAAAAGGGAGCAAAAGTCGGATTGATCGACGTAGATTTCCATGGTCCCAGCCAGCCGACTCTGTTCGGAGTGCAGGATGTCCGTCCGGAATCCGACGGCGAAGAACTGATTCCTGTGGAAGTGAACGGAATCCGTCTTGTCTCCATCGGCAACCTTCTGGAAAATCCCGACAGTGCGATCGTCTGGCGCGGACCTGCCAAAATCGGTGTTTTGAAACAGCTTCTGGAAGAAGTTCAGTGGGGTGAACTGGATTATCTTCTGTTCGATTTCCCGCCGGGAACCGGTGATGAAGCGCTCTCTGCCTGCCAGACTGTTCCGGGAGAAAAGGCAGCGATCATCGTTACGACCCCGCAGGAAGTTTCTCTTGCAGACTGCCGGAAATGTCTGGACTTCTGCAATCAGGTACAGGTTCCCCTGCTGGGAGTGATTGAAAATATGAGCGGATTCTTCTGTCCGGATTGCGGAAAGTTTCATGAAATTTTCTCTGCAGGCGGCGGTAAGAAACTGGCAGATAAAGCCGAAGTTCCCCTGTTGGCAAAAATTCCGATCGATCCTGTTTTCCTGCAGGAATGTGACAGAGGAAATATTGTGGAAGGCTATAAAAATTCAAAAGGCGTTCACGATGCTTTAGCAGCAATCGCAAACGCCCTTTAAGGAATAGCTCTGTTCCCATGTTACTTGAGGAGGGGAAAAAGCCCTTTTTTCCAAACCTTTTTGCGGCATTCCGATTTTTACGATGTAAAAATCGAAATGCCATCTTAAAGTTGAAATAGCAGAAGGATTTACTAATCTGTATGGGGAACAGCGCTTAAGGAATTGATCTGAATTCCATCCCCGGAGAAGAAAAATCCGGGGATTTTTTTTGCTTGGAAAAATCAGCTCAGAAAACAATTTTTTTGCCGGTTCTGGCGGATTCATAGATGCCGTTGATAAACGCCACAGCACGTCTTCCCTCAACCCCGTCCAGCATGGGTTTTCCACCATTCAGAATGGCATTTGCCAAGTCCTGAATTTGAGCGGCATGACTGTCGGATTTGATATTAGTGGGATTACTCCCGCCTCCGGCATTTCCGTCAAAACGGATTGCAACGGATTCATCTCCGGGCAAAGATTCTGTAAAACTCCATCGGACGATTTGATCTTCCTCTATTGTTACAGACCCTTTGCTGCCGGAAAATTCCAGTCTGCGGGGAAAACCGGGAGCGCAGCTTGTACTGACTTCAATGGTACCCATGGAACCGTTTTTGTAACGGACTGCTGCACACAGGGTATCTTCCACTTCGATATCATGAGTCAGAGTACCGGCAAAAGCGGAAACTTCAGCAGGATCGCCATTCAGATACAAAAGGAGGTCAACGGTATGAATAGACTGATTCATCAGAGCACCGCCGCCATCCATTTTCCAGGTTCCGCGCCAGGGTGATTTTGCATAATAATCAGTGTCGCGATACCAGCGGACCTGTGCACTGGAAAGAATCATTTTTCCGAAACGTCCGGCATCAGCAGCTGCTTTGACCTTCTTGACAGATTCCGTAAAACGGCTCTGAAAAACCGTAGCCAGCAAAACATTGTTTTCATCACAAGCCTTAATGACCTCATCGCAAAGACCGGGAGTGATTTCCAATGGTTTTTCACAGAGGATATGTTTTCCGGCTCTTGCAGCCTGAATCGCAATTTTTCCGTGAAGTCCTGTTGGAATTCCGATGGTAACTGCCTGAATTTCCGGATCGGCAAGAAATTCCTCAAAATCCGAGTAAGCCTTACAGTTGAATTCAGCAGCACGTTTTTCAGCGGCAGCTTTGACCGGATCGTAAAACCCGATCAAGCGGACATTATCAAGAGCAGCCATTGAACTTGCATGGAATGCGGAAATCGCACCTGCACCAATGATACCGAAACCTACGTTTTCTGTCATGATCTGCACCTCATTTATGGGGGTGAAACGACATTTTCTGAGGCTCAGACAATGCAGGGAGTGACCTGTTCGATGGGAAGAGGCAATGTCATTCCAAGGTTCACGGATTCGATTGCACGGCGGGCAAGATAAACGGAAAGATAACCGGCCATTTCATCGCAGGGGGACGGGGTATCGTTGATAATCGCTTTCACAAATCCATCCAGCATGGAACGGTGACCTTTATCAACCATGAACGGCTTGGAGTTTTCGATATCTCTCATGTTTCCGACACCGGCAACGCGTTTCATGTACTGTTCCAGATATTCCGCCTGGGATTTTGCGGTACCGTGCTGCATGGAGAAGTATTCTGCACCTGCACCCGGGAAACCATAGTAGTTGTTTTCCATGAAGCAGAGAGAACGGAACAGTGCGGCATTATGGGTGACTTCATACTGTTCTTTCGGGAAGTCGAATGTTCCGGAACAGGAGAAGTCAAGAGTCATGGATGCGCCGTTATCGAACTTGAGATAAATTCCGTGGGAGAGACGGCTGGAGCCCCATGCGGTAATGGCGACCGGACGTGCGGGAGCAAAGAACCAGCATGCGACGTCAAGCCAATGAACACTTTCACCGATAATTTCACCCCCGCCTGTCAGCGGGTCGAGATGGCCGAGACCATAGGAGGAGCTTTCATCCTGAATACGGATGTTCATGTGGGGAAGATTTTCTTCCGGCAGGGGTTCACGTTCCACCTGAACATAACGCCAGGGGTTGTGCTGCGGGTTTTTACCGTGTTCCTGCCATTTTGCACGGAGAGCCTGAAGCGCAGGAGACATACGGCGGTTGAGGTCAACGCAAAGTTTGACTTTTCCGCGGCGGACAGCACGGATGATTTTGAACGCTTCTTCATCATGCATTGCCATGGGCTTTTCGCAGAAAATATGTTTTCCGGCTTTTGCGGCGGCTTCGATGATGGGAAGATGAGCTTCATGAGAGGTTGCGATTTTGATAAAATCCACTTCCGGGTCATTGATCACATCCATAAAATCTGCAGTTGTACAGGGAACATTGAACTGTTTTGCAACAGTCTGAGCCTGTTCCAGATTGGTATCGCAAGCCCATTTGAGCTTCACATTGGGATGATTGGTCATGTTGGGGAAATCCTGGGACTGTGCGAATTTTCCGCAGCCGATCTGTGCAGCTGTCAAAACTTTCATAAAAAACTCCTTGCAGTTGGTTATTTACTTAACAGACTTCTGCATGACCTGTAAAGAGAACTGTTATACAGGATTTTTTGCAGCTTACTAAGGATATTATATACCGAAAAAATGAAAAAGCAATCCGCAAAAACAACGATTTTATCCGTATTTGCACTTTTTACGATTTGCAATTCTCTGGAAAGGGAGTATCTTATCTCAGGAGGAAGAGGAATGTCAAAGCTGGAACTTTATTATTGGGGATATGCGGAAGGTGAACCTGGTCAAACGATTGAGGTGCACAGTCATGACTACTGGCAGATCAATCTGGGGATTTCCGGAAAATGCATATTCCGTACAGAATCCGGGAAATTAACGGCAGGTGCGGGAGATTTGCTGATATTTCCGCCGGGAATCCGTCACGGACTGATGTACCCGGAAGCGTACCTCTGCTATTCATTCAAATTCAAAACAGATCATCAAGTAAAAAATACCGTCCAGTGGATTCGTTCCAATGATTTTACAAAGGGCATTTCCGATGCGATCAAAACGATTATGGAAACGACATTCCCGACGAAATTCTTCGGTACAGTGGAGGGCGCAGTCGTATTGAAAGAAGACCGCTACCAAATTCTGATGGAACATTTTCTTGCCGGAGTTCTGGCAACCCTTTTTCAGCAGGAAAGCAAACTTTCCGGCCAGCTTTCCACGGTATACGAAACTCTTGCAGCGAACAGAGGACGTTATATTTCTGTTTCAGAAGCTGCGGCTGCATGCGGTTATTCCCGAAACAGATTCAATGATCTAATCCGTCAGCAAACAGGATTGACAGCGAAAGATTACCTGAACAGAATCCGTCTGGAAACAGCTCAGAGATATTTGCGGTTTACGTCTCTGAGAATCAGCGAAATTGCTTCAGAAATGGGCTTTTCCACCCAATTTCATTTTTCAGATTTTTTCAAACGGATGACGGGAATTGCCCCGCTGCAATACCGGAAGAAAGCAATCCGGGAACACTCACTTGCAATCCCCGACTGAAAGAATTTCGTTATTTCAGAACAGCAATACCGGGATAATGACGGTATTTTTCTTCTGAATCCATCCCGCATCCGATGAGATAACGGTCATCCATGAAAAATCCAACCCAGTCGGCATGTTCAATACCATCTGGTCTGGACAGTTTCTTTTCCACGAGGACAGCTGTTTTTACACTCAGAGCACCCATTTCCAAAAGATTTTCCCGGATCGCTTTGAGTGTTCTTCCGGAATCAAGGACTTCATCTACGATCAGGATATTCCGGCCTTTGGGGTCCAGTTTCAATGTGGAACGCAATTCAACGATTCCAGTGCTGATATCATGATTGTAACTTCCGGCTGCAATAGAATCCATATAGAAATCATACAGCTTTATTGTCTCAGCCAGCTTTGCAGCAAAAAAGAGACCGCCGTTCATAACAACGATCATCGTTAGCGGAACCGAATCGAAGGCTTTGGTTATTTCAGCCCCCATCTCCTGAATTCTGCTGTTCACCTCATCCGGTGTCTTGATAATTTCAAATTTGTCCATGGTATTATTCCGTAATTTCTGACTTATTGCCGACCCGACACAGAAAGTTCTGCGGAGATAATATAACATGCTCACTGCAAAATACAATATCAATAAAGAGGTAATTTTCAATTGAATCACAGCATCTGTCATGATATAAAGATAAAAACCGGGAATAATATTGCAGAAAAATTCCGGATTTTCTTTATAAAAACCGGTTTATCAGCTTGTAAAGTGAATTTGAAATGTTATATTAGCCGGAGTATCTATGATAACCCAAAACAGGAGTATAATTTATCATGGCTAATGACACAACATCACTCGCAATGAAAAAGGAAAAAAAATTCAAAGGAAAAAAATTCCGTATTGCGATTATCGGCTGCGGAGGAATCTCTCAGGCTCACTTGAATGCTTATAAAGATATGCCCGAAGTGGAAATCGTTGCGGGCTGTGATATCAAGCAGGAATGTCTCGACCGCATGAATGAAAAATGGGGAGTTCCTGTCAAGTCTCTTTACAAAGATTGGAAAGAGATGATCAAGAAAGAAAAGCTGGATGCTGTCGATATCTGTACTCCGAACGGTCTCCACTGTGCTCCTGCCATTGATGCATGTAACGCTGGTCTTCATGTCATGGTTGAAAAACCCATGGCAATGAACGTTGCGGAATGTAAGAAAATGGTTGCAGCTGCTAAGAAGAACAATGTCAAGCTGGCAGTTGGATTCCAGCAGAGATATCATGCAAATGCAGAATTTCTGGTTCGCGCTCGCGAAGCTGGAAAATTCGGTGAAATCAAATTTGTGAAAGTTCAGGCTCTCCGCCGGAGAGGGATTCCCAACTGGGGTGTCTTCGGACAGAAAGAACTTCAGGGCGGCGGACCTATGATTGATATTGGTGTTCACATGATCGAACTGGCTCACTTCATCATGGGTCAGCCCAAGCCGGTGGCTGTCAGCGGAAATGTCTGGACCTATCTTGGCGACAAGAAGGCTGAAACCGTTTGTCCGTGGCCGAACTGGGATTACAAAACCTACACTGTGGAAGACCTTGCTATCGGTCAGGTCCGTTTTGAAAACGGGGCGATCATGCAGATCGAATCCTCCTTTGTTGCACACATCGAAAAAGATGTTCACAACGTTACCTTCATGGGAACCAAAGGCGGCGGAAGTTTCCGTCCGGCAAAGATTTTCACAGATCAGGATGGTACCATGGTCAACATTGAACCGGGCTATCTTCCCAATCCCGATGCAGACTGGGTTTCTCTTTTCAAAGCAAAACTTCAGAACTGGATCGATGCTGCAACCAAAGGAACGCCCATGCTGGCAGATGCAGAAGAAGGTATGACCATTCAGAAGATCCTGAACGGTCTCTATGATGCAGCTGAAGCAGGAAAAGAACTTCCCGTCAAGTAAGTTCCTGCAAACTGTGCATAACCTCAAGGACGGCTTTCCCGCCGTCCTTTTTTTTGAGGAACCACGGAAGTCACGGAAAAGCACGGAAGTTTTTTTATGGCGATTTATTTTTTGAGGCAATTTCAAAAGTCTTCAAAACTGTCTGAAAATTCTTGCCGTGATCTGAAAATGGAGCGTTTTCGGTGGTTACTCTTTGAGTAGCCACACTCAAACTACCATTTCCATCTCATCAGCAATCTCTTTTCAGACAAATTTTGCCGGACTTTTGAAATTACCTCTTTTTGCAAAAAAAATCGCAGGAAAAAGTGTTTGAAAAACAAGATGAGATTGAATCTTTTTTTATTAAAAAATCACTGAAAAATATTGATTTTCCAGTAGAATGATGCTATATTGCTTTGAATTATATGAAAATGACAAGGATTTTATAATATGCGTGGCAGATTTATTACATTGGAAGGCGGAGAAGGAACTGGAAAAACTACCCAGGCGGCACTTCTTGCAAAGAGTCTGGAAGATGCCGGAATTCCGGTTCTCCTGCTGAGATCACCCGGCGGAACAGCCGTAGCGGAACAGCTCCGGACAATTCTCAAAACAAAAACGCGGGGGGAAGATCTTCTTCCGGAAACAGAATTACTGCTGTTCGGGGCATGTCATTCCCAGATGTGCGAATATGCAGTCAAACCAGCCCTTGAGGCGGGAAAATGGGTTGTCTGTGACCGTTTTTTTGATTCGACAACAGTTTATCAAGGCTATGTCCGCGGCTTGCCGCTGGATGTTGTGGAACGGATCAATCAGTTTGCCTGCCGCACAGTTGCGCCGGACATGACGATTCTTCTGGATATTGACCCGGAAACGGGAGTCCGCCGTGCTTGCGGAAGAAACGGCGGTGTTATTGATCAGAATGACCGCTTTGATTCAGAAGGAATGTCTTTCCACCGGGCAATCCGGGAGTCGTTTCTGGAACGGGCAAAACTGTTTCCGGAGCGGTTCAGAATATTATCTGCTGCAGGAACAGTAGAAGAAATTTCAAACGATATCAAAAAGGCTGTCAACGATGAATTCGGATTGGGCATTATTTGAAAAAACTTCCCCGCTTGTGATGGAGACACTCCGCAATGCAAAAGCATGCGGACGCATGTCTCATGCCTATTTAGTCTGCACTTCCAATCCGGAATGGCGGATGAAATTTCCGTTGCTGATTTTTGCGCTCATGTCATGCGAATCACCAAATGAAGATTTTTCTCCTTGCGGAGATTGTCCTTCCTGCCGGAGAATTCTTGATGGTACTTTTCCCGATATGTTTTCTCTTGCACCGATTTCCAAAGCAAGAAAAATTCAGATCGGCGAAGATGAAAATGATCCGGATACCATGCGCTGGTTTGAAGGGTTGTTCCATCTCAGCAGCATGACGGAATGCGGCTGGAAATTCGGAATTGTACACGAAGCTGAGTGTCTGACGGAACAGGCACAGAATGCATTTTTGAAAACGCTGGAAGAGCCGCCGGAAAAGTGTGCATTTGTACTGACCAGCGGAAATCCCTCGCTGTTGCTGCCGACGACCCGTTCCAGATGTCAGATTTTGCGTTTGACGGACAGTGCGTGTGTTTACCGTTTTCCCGGAGTGGAAGAGCTGCCGGGAATTTTGACGAAGCTGTTATTTGGTGAGAAAAAAGATCTTTCGGTTGCCGGAGATTGTGCCGCTTCTTTGTTGAATATTGCCAACGGGCTTTCTGAAACGGCAGAAAAACTTGTCAACGACAAGTGGAAACCGAAACTGGATGCCAGTGAAAATCTTGACAGTACCGGAAAAAAACTTCTGGAAAAGCGTGTCAACGGAGAAATCAGCTGTGAATATCTGCGTCTGCGGGATGAATTTCTGAGCTGTCTGCATACCTTTTTTGCCCAGGCGATTCTGTTCCGGGAAGGTGTTCCCTTTGAGCTTCTTCCGAACAAAGAACTGTTTGCAGAACCGTTCCCCCTGAATCAGCTTCAGGAAACTGATATGGATTATCTTTATCATATATTGAAGCTTGCGGAAGTTCTTCTGAGGGCGATGCGGACCAATGCAAATGATGATCTTGCAATCCGGGCATTCTGCCTGAAGGCGGTGTTCCGATGATGGAAAAAATCCGGATGTTCCGTTTGAGCGGCTGGGGAATTGCGGCTGAATATGTGCTGCTTGCTGTTTGCGGGGCACTTTTTACACTTGCGTTTCCGGGGATTGACTGGAATATGCTTGCATGGATCGGCGCGATTCCGGTCTGTCTTGCTGTATTGACATCCAATCCGGGGGCAGCCTTCTTGAAAGCATTCACCTGGAGCTGGTTCTGGAATTTCACTGCATTTTTCTGGCTGAGGGAAATCGTCGTTCCCCTGCCGATCGGCATGGCATTTACGTTGGCTCCTTTTACAGCAGTCTGGGCATGTATTGCGGCCTGGCTGCGGAAAAATCTGGAGTTTTCCGTTCAGGACAGACTGGATGGAGCAACGCAGTGCGCAAAAGTCAAACCATTCTCCAAGCCGCTGACCGGGATTCTTTTTCTTCTGGGCAGTTCCGGATTATGGTGTGTTCTGGAATGGATCCGTTCCTGGATCTTCACCGGATTGCCCTGGAATCTTCTTGCAGCGGCACAATGGAGAAATATTCCGTTGATTCAGATTTGTGAATATACCGGGATATACGGTGTCAGTTTCTGCATTATCATGATGAATATGGCATTGGCGATGACTATTCCGCAGCTTCCGGTTATCATCAAAGGGAAACGGTTCTGGCCGCTGGTTACAGCGATGGTCATCCTTGCTTTCTCCTTGTTTTTCGGATTCCGTCTTCTGAAACGGGCGGAAAAGGTGGAAACTGTTCCCTTCCGTGCGGGCGTCGTTCAATGTGATTTGACACAGCGGAGGAATCCTGTTGCAGGACAGGGAGAAGAAGCTCTGGATGTCTGTCTGGAACTTTCCCGGCAGATTCTTCAGAAAGAACATGAAACGATTGCAGTCTCGCTGGATACCCCGGCGAAACGGCAGGTTCCCTTATCAGTGATCATCTGGCCGGAAACTGCGGTTCCTGTACCATATCGCGGAGTGAGCGAACTTTCCGGGGAATACCGGTTCCGTCTGGGAAAACTGATTACAAAATATCAGGTTCCATTTCTTATCGGGAGTCTTGATTATGAATTGAGTACCACATCTCCGGATGGTTATGATTTGATGAACAGTGCGCTTCTGATCAGGGAACCGGGCGGAACGGTTGCGGATAAATTTTCCAAGATACATCTGGTGCCGTTCGGGGAATATGTTCCATACGGCAAAGAGTTTCCCGCCTTTGCCAAGCTGGTAGGAATGGGACGTGACCTTGCACCGGGAAAACGGTTCAACCCGATTGAATTGAGTCCGGATGTCAAAGCCGGAATTTCCATCTGCTTTGAAAGTGCATTTCCGTATGTATCGCGCGGACACGTTTTGAACGGAGCGAATCTTCTTGTAATTATCTCCAATGATGCGTGGTATCCCACAAGCAATGAACCGGAACAGCATTTTGCGAATGCGTTGTTCCGTGCGGTGGAAAACCGGCTGCCGATTCTGAGAAGCGGAAATTCCAGCCATACGCTTTGGATCTCGCCATCCGGTACAGTTCAGAAAACGGCACTTTCCGGACTTCATGACCGTGGACGGACAGCAGCAGTATTTACTGTTCAAGTCCCGAAAAATCATCAGCTTACCTTCTATTCCAGATTCGGAAATATAGTGATCGTTCTTTTCGGATTCCTGGGATTCCTCGCTGCGGTTCCCGCATTTATGAATTGGAACATGTACCGTCTGGCTCAAGGAAATCGAACATGAAAGAAACAGAACTTTCGGAAAAACATCATCAGTACGGACTCCCGGAAAAATATCTGAACAGCTGTGTTCTGGGAGTCGGAGGAATGAAAGAGGTGCTTGTCTGTACGGACAAGGAAAGCCGGAGGCGGGTTGCAGTTGCCATTCCCCGCATGGATGATCCGGAAGAGTATCAGAAATTTCTGGAAGAAGCCCGTCTGACAGCCCGGCTGGAACACCCGAATATCATTCCTGTTCATGAAGTCGGAACTACGAAAGACGGAAAACCTTACTTTGTTATGAAGCTGGCATCCGGTCTGACGCTGGCAAAGATTTTGAAAAAATTACGGGAACAGGATCCGGAATTTCTGAAAAAATATACATTGGAAGTCCTGCTGAACATTTTTCAGAAGATCTGCAAGGCTGTAGAGTTTGCCCATTCCAAGAATATCTGTCATCTGGATTTGAAGCCGGAAAATATTCAGGTCGGGGAATATGGAGAAGTTCTGATTCTGGATTGGGGATTGGCGTATGAGTTCGATGAAAAAACGCAGGCGGTCAATCCTGCAAAGACTCAAAAAGTAGCGAAACTTCACCAGACTCAGGATGGCATCATCAAAGGAACTCCGGAATATATGTCTCCGGAACAGGCATTGGGAATCAACAGCAGCCGGACGCCCCGGAGTGATATTTATTCTCTGGGAGCAATTCTTTATACCATGCTGACATTTTATGCACCCATTGGCGGAAAAACCCGGGATGAAATTATCCAGAATGCAGCAGACGGAAAAATTCTGCCGATCCGGAAAGAGACAAACGGCGGAAGACATATTCCTCTGACATTGCAGTTTATCGTATTCAAAGCAATGCACAGAGCTCCATCCAAACGTTACGGTTCCGTTCTGGAACTGGAACTGGATATTGAGGCATATCTGCACGGTTTCCCATCTGCAGCAGAAAACGCAAAAATGTTTACCAGATTGCTGCTGTTCCTTAAACGGGAACGGCTGCAAATGTTCCTTGTGGTTTCGCTCTTCTTTATCTGCTTCATCCTCGTTGTATTTCTTCTTGCAAAGATTCACTACAAGAATGAAGAGCTGAGAGTATATGAAAGTTCTGTACTGGAAACAGTTCCGGCGTTAAACAGAAATTACTGAGCGTTCTTCTTATTCAAAGCGGACTGATAAAGGTCCAGAAGGATATCAGCCATACGCCGCCAGCCGAAAAGATTTCCCACAAGAGCTTTTCCATTCTGACCATACTGTTTCACGGTCTCCGGATTCTCAATGACTGCCGCCATGGCACTCTCCACGGAATCAAGCTCTCTGGGCTCAATCAGCCATCCGGTTTCCCCGTTTATAACGACTTCCGGGGTTCCGTCCAGATTGTAACCGATAACTGGTTTCCCGCAGCCGAGAGACTGTACCGCAGCACGGGGAAGTCCTTCATGCAGGGAAAGATGTACCAGAGCATCGGACAGGGCAAGATATCTGTGGACCTCTCCGGGAGAAATCAATCCGGGAAAGAAAAAGCGGTCTGCAACGCCGGCAGATTCCACTTCATTCCGGATGGAATCCATGAGAATTCCGTTCCCGATCAAAAGAAAACAAGCCTGAGGGAACCGTTTTGCAATGCGGATTGCAACAGGAATGAAATCTTCATATCCTTTTTCGGGGAACAACCGGGCGACTGTGGCAAAAACAACTGAATTTTCCGGGATTCCCAATTCTTTCTGAAGAGTCGGTTCCGGAACAGCATTCAGGAACTTTCCGATATCCATACCGCTGTAAACGACTTTGAACATCTCCTTTTTTCCGATACCGGCAGCCAGAGACTGGTCGATCATCGCCTGAGCAACACAATAGATCTCATCACAATATTTTGCAGCCAGTTTTTCCAGAAAGATATACAGGCTGTTTTTCCATTTTGCCTGGTACGGATGAAACGCCAAACCGTGAATTGTATGAATAACAAGAGGCACTCCGGCATGACGTCCGGCAATACGGCCGATGATTCCGGCTTTGGAGGTGTGAGTATGAACAACATCATACTTTTCTTTCCGGCATACTTTTTTCAGAAAGAAATAGGCTTTCAATTCATTCAGCGGAGAAATTTCCCGGACGAGCCAGGGACATTCAATGACTTTCAAACCGGGCAGAGGCTGATCCCGAAGCAGCTTTCCCTCCGGTCCGTCAGTCGGTCCTGTGATCAATGTCACATCATGTCCTTTTTCCAATGCCCCTTTGATGGAGAGCAAAGTATTTTCCTGAGCGCCGCCGATAATCATGCGGGTGATAATATGACAAATCTTCATAAACAGCCTCTTCCCAATTTTTTCAATTCTTCGCACAAGTTCGGAGTAAACGCGCCCCCGCCGGAAGCAAGTTCCCTGTCGATTTCCTCAAAACTCCAGAAACGGATATCGTCGATTTCTGATTTCTGAAACGAAAAAGGTCCATCGGATATCAGAGAAAACACCCGGGTATTTTCAGATTCTATCTCATTTCTGATCTTTGCATCAAAAAGGAATTCCAGTTCAGCTGTTCCGGAAAAACCGAGTTCTTCCTTCAGTTCCCGGAGTGCTGCCGTTTCAAAATCCTCTCCATGATCCAGATGCCCGCCAACAGAAGTATCCCACTTCCCCGGCTGAATATCTTTATCCTTCCGGCGCAGCTGCAATAAAATACGCTGACCATCCGGATGAAATACAAAGACATGGGCAGTACGGTGAATCAGTGTGGGGTCCCCATGGCATTTGCTGCGGGGAGCTGTTCCGATCACAATTCCGTTATCATCAACGATATCAAACAGTTCATCATTCATTGTTTTTCTTCCGGGAGGTTTTCTTCTTTTCCGTTGTTTTTCCGGCTGAAGTCTTTTTCTTTGCAGGATCTTTTTTCTTCGACTCATCCGGAACAAATACTATCTTATTCCCGTCAATTTTCGCAGAAATTGCAGATGCATTGTTCAATGTTCCCATGAGAATGGCTTCTGCCAATTCATCTTCCAGATAACGTTCAACAGCCCGGCGCAGCGGACGCGCTCCGAATTCCGGTTTATAGCCTTTTTCGATCAGGAAATCAACGACTGCCGGATCAATGCTCAAAGCACATCCGCGGTCAGCCAGACGTTTCACCACTTTATTCAGTTCCAAACGGATGATTTCGGCGAGGTCCGCTTTTTCCAGTTTGCGGAAGATGACAATATCATCGACCCGGTTCAAAAATTCCGGTTTGAACTGCTTTTTCGCGGCTTCCATAAGCTGATTGGATGCCCGTTCAAAGTTTTCATCATTGGAGCGGGACCCCTCAAATCCCATACCGGAACTGTGATTCAAAAGAGCAGCGCCGATGTTGCTTGTCATGATGATGATCGTATTCCGGAAGTCCACGCGGCGGCCGAGTGTATCTGTCAGACGGCCTTCTTCCAGGATCTGCAAAAGCAAATGCATCACATCCGGATGCGCTTTTTCGATTTCGTCAAAAAGAACCACGCTGTACGGTTTCCGGCGGACACGTTCGGTCAATTCTCCGCCTTCTTCGTGTCCGACATAACCCGGAGGCGAACCGACCAGTCTGCTCACGTTGAATTTTTCCATATATTCGGACATATCGACCTGAATCAGAGAATCCTGATTTCCGAAAATGAACTCTGCAACCGTCTTGGCAAGAAGAGTTTTCCCAACCCCTGTAGGTCCGAGAAAGATGAAAGAACCGATCGGTCTGCGGGGATCTTTCAAGTCAGCACGGGAACGGCGCAATGCCCGGGAAATTGTGGAAAGTGCAGAATCCTGACCGACAACTGTACCACGGAGTGCTTCCTCCATTTTGAGCAGACGTGCAGTTTCCCCTTCCTGCATCTGATTCAGCGGGATTCCAGTAAATTTGGAAATGATTGCCGTAATCTCCGGAACATCCACCACAGGACAGTTCTGGTTACAGTCTTCTTCCCACTTTTTCATGACCTTTTCAATTGCTGCCCGGAGTTCCCGCTCCTTGTCACGGCTTGCGGCAGCAGCTTCAAACTGCTGATGTTCCACAGCTTCATCCTTTTCCGCACTGACACGCCGGATTTCATCTTCAAGGGGTGCAATATTGGGCAGAGGCGGATTATCGCAAATCCGGGCATGAGCTCCGGCTTCGTCGATCACATCAATAGCCTTATCCGGAAGAAAACGGTCGGAAATATAACGGTTGGAAAGTTTGACTGCCTCCTGAATCGCCGCATCGGTATATTTCACCCTGTGATGTTTTTCATAAGCCGGACGGAGCCCGTTAAGAATCTGAATTGCATCTTCCACACCGGGAGGTTCCACAACAACAGACTGGAAACGCCGTTCCAGAGCTGAGTCTTTTTCAATTCCTTTACGGTACTCGTTCAAGGTTGTTGCTCCCACGCACTGCAATTCGCCGCGAGACAATGCCGGTTTGATAATGTTGGCGGCATCCATGGCACCTTCAGAGCCGCCGGCACCGACGATTGTATGCAGTTCATCAATAAACAGGATCACATTTCCGGAATTCCGGACTTCGTCAATGACCGCTTTGATCCGTTCTTCAAACTGTCCGCGGTATTTTGTTCCGGCAACCATCAATGGCAAATCAAGAGCATACACCTTTTTATTTTTCAGAATGCCCGGCACATCTCCTGCCGCAATTTTCTGTGCAATCCCTTCCACGATAGCAGTTTTACCGACACCTGCCTCACCGATCAGGACGGGATTGTTTTTTGTTCTGCGGCAAAGGATCTGCAAAACACGGTCGATCTCATTTTTCCGTCCGATCACAGGATCAAGCCCGCCTTTTGCGGCAATCTCTGTCATATTTCTGCCGAATGCATTCAGCGCATTAAGAGGGACCTCCTGCCGCTGGTTTTCTGTATTGCCGGAAAAATCACTGTCATCCGGACGGGAGGAATCATCCGGAATGAATCCGGCATCAATTTCCTGAAGGATTTTCTGACGGACCTGCTCCGGATTTACGTTCAGAGAGCGGAGAATCTGGGATCCTGCACAGCTGCTCTCCATCAGAACAGCAAGAAGAAGATGTTCCGTTCCAACGAAACTGAATTTCATTTTCCGGGCTTCTTCCAAAGCCCGCTGAAGCACATTCACAAGTCTTGCAGAAAGTGGACGGGCACCATCCACCCCGGTAGTTCCCAGGCCGCCAAAGGAACGTTCCACTTCCAAACGTAATTTATCCAGGTTCAAATCCATGCTTTTCAATACAGCGACGGCGACACCTTCATTCATAGCAATAAGCCCCAGCAGAAGATGTTCTGTTCCGACATAATCATGGTTCAACCGGATGGCTTCTTTCTGGGCAAGTTCCAATACGTGTCTGGCACGGGGTGTAAATTCTTTAATCAAGTGATTTAAATCATCGGGATAATCCATAAACAACTCCTTCTGCTTTTTATTATTCAGGCGTAATATAACACTCTATTGGCTGCTTTCAAGTGAAAATATGACAGATTTATGGAAGGTTATTTGATTTTTCATGGAAATAAAACTATATTAATGAGATTACCGGGAATGTCGGGAATACTGAATATGAGTAAAAAGCTTTATTTCGATGGAAGGTAACTGTAAAAATGAAAACTTATCAGAAAGCTGAAACAGCCAAAGAACTTTTTCATCGCGGAGCAAATTGTGCGCAGGCCGTTCTGGGTGCATTTGCAGCGGAATGCGGTCTGACGGAAGAAGAAGCCTTCCGGATCGCCTCCGGATTCGGGGGAGGAATCAGCCGTTTGCGGGAAGTCTGCGGTGCCGTCAGCGGCATGGTCCTGACAGCCGATTTTCTCTGCGGACAATCTGATATCACCGATAAAAAAGCCAAAGATACTCACTATGCAAAAATCCGGGAATTGACAGATGCGTTTCAGAAAGAAACCGGGTCGGTTGTCTGCCGGGAACTTCTGGGACTTGAAAAAAATCAATCAGATGTTCCGGTTTCCGAAGCCAGAACAGAACAATATTATCAGAAACGGCCTTGCGGAGAGATGGTTGCACTGGCAGCCGGAATTCTGGAAGAAGCATTTTTCTCTGAAAAAAATGAAAAAAACTGAGTTTTCAATGGGGTATCAACCTTGAAAATACTTGAAACAAATGTATATTAAGAGGTTTCAAGGCTGAAAAAAGTATAGAAAAAGAACAGCCGGATGAATCGGGAGCCGTTACTCCCGGTATTCCGGACGGATAAATCCTTTGCGGCGACGGGATTAGCCCGGCAGCGGAAGTGACATCGAGTCCGGACAACAAAACCACGGAGTGTATTACAATGGGAAGATCTTTAAGGGTCGCAGTGGCAGGCGCAACAGGTGCTGTCGGTATCGAAATGGTGAAAACTCTTGAACGGAGAAATTTCCCTGTTTCTGAAATCAAACTTCTCGCTTCAGCCCGTTCTGCCGGTAAAACTATGAAATTCAAAGGCGAAGACGTTGTTATTCAGGAAATGACAAAGGATTCCTTCAATGATGTTGATATTGCACTGTTCAGTGCCGGTTCATCCATCTCCAAGGAATATGCACCGATCTTCCGCGGCAACAAAAATGTTGTTATGATCGACAACTCCAGCTGCTTCCGTATGGACGAAGATGTGCCGCTGGTTGTGCCCGAAGTCAATGCTGAAGATGCTTTCAAACACAACGGTATCATCGCAAACCCCAACTGCACGACCGCTATCATGTGCGTGGCAGTCTATCCTCTTCATAAAGCAAAAGGTCTGAAACGTATGGTCGCAGCTACCTATCAGGCAGCAAGCGGCGGCGGTGCCAAGGCTATGCAGGAACTCATTGATCAGACCGCTGATGTCCTCGCTGGCAAACCCGCTCAGGTCAATGTCATGGCTCAGCGCATCGCATTCAACCTCTTCCCCCACATCGACTCCTTCCTCGACAATGGTTACACCAAGGAAGAAATGAAGATGTTCAACGAAGCTCGCAAGATCATGCATCTCCCCGATTTGATGCTCTCCTGCTCCTGCGTCCGCGTTCCTGTTCTCCGCGCTCACTCTGAGTCCCTGAACATGGAATTTGAACAGGATATCACCCCGGAAGAAGCTCGCGAAATCATCAAGAATTCTCCCGGTGTCATCCTTTGCGACGATCCCGCAAACAAGGTTTATCCCATGCCGATCGACGCAACCGACAAGTTCGATGTCCTCGTTGGCAGAATCCGTCAGGATGTCTCCCGCAACGACAAAAAAGGATTGGAAATGTTCATTTCCGGCGACCAGCTCCTCAAGGGCGCAGCTCTCAACGCTGTTCAGATCGCTGAAGTCCTCAACAGATAAGCCAAACGGCATTTCTGATGTTTGCAGCGCACAGGTTCTTTCAAAGGCTTGTGCGCTTTTTTCTTGCTCTTTTCCTCCCGGAACGCTGTCCGCTTTGCAGAGAAGAACCGCCTGCGGACGGCTCACCGGATATGTTCTGCAAAACGTGTCTCTTGTCCATGCAGTTCATTCATGGAAAACCATGTCCGGTTTGCGGCGGCGATATCAACGGAATTTTTGAAATCTGTCCTGATTGTCTGGCAGAACCGGAACGGCATTGGGAACACGCCTATGCCGTATTCCGTTACAACGAAGGTGCCGCAGCCGCTATCCGTAGATTCAAATATGGAAATGATATCGCATTGGTCCGTCCCCTCGGAAGATTGCTGGCAGGAGTCATCGAACAGCCGGAACTTTATTCCGAAATCGTTCCTGTCCCGCTCCATTGGTTGCGTTTTCTTCAGAGAGGATATAATCAAAGTGTTCTCCTCGGCGAAGAGCTGTCAAGATGGACAAAGATTCCGGTTGCCCGGAGACTAAAGCGGGTACGGAACACAAAACATCAGGCATTTCTTGAAAAAGAAGACCGGAAGAAAAATATCAAAGGAGCCTTTGTTGTCCGGAGACCGGAGCAGATCAAAGGAAAACGGATTTTATTGCTGGATGATGTTATGACTACCGGGTCAACTCTGGCAGAATGTGCAAAAATCCTGACAAAAGCCGGAGCAATTGTGGATGTGGCAGTAATCGCCAGACGTCAGACCCGGTAATCACTCAAAGGGGAATCCCCCCGGAAACAGTCCGTTTTGTCACAGAAAGAATCCTGTATCTTGTTTCGTCTGCTGTATGATCTTCCGCAGAGGTATCAATATCATCCGCATCCCGTTCGCTCCTCTGAAGAACCGGAATCGTCCGGATGAAGTGAGTGCAGTTGGAAAACACCCGCAAAGACGGTTCTTCGGTTCCGACATTCATCAGGAGCTGGCGGAGCAGAACCCAGCCGCGCCTGCGGGAACCCGGGGTTTTATCTGAACGGTTCCATCGAACTCCGGCCCGTTCCATCTCAGATGCAATAGAAGCACACCCTGCGGAATCAAAAATGGAATTATCAGCAGGTCCCGGTTTGACCCGGCCGCGTAAACCAAGGATTTTTTCTTTTTCCAGAATCAGGGCGGCAACTGTTCGGGGGGAATCGCCGGAACCTTCATTCGGTTTGCCGTTCCAGCCGTAAATTTCAGCAATACGGAATAAATCTCCACGGATGGTCTGCATGACAGAGCCATCGGAAAGTTTCACTTCAGAGCCGTCGCTTTCCGCCCAGAACCCAACGCTGTACGGTTTGGATGCACCCCAGTCAAAAGAGCGGTCAATCCGCCAGGACAGCGGTATCTCAAAAGGTTCCACAACATGGATTTCCGGATTCCAGACATCATCCCACATTCCGCCTGCGACGATATCCCAGGAACCGTCGAGCATGGCACGGACAAGAAACGGAGATTTCAGCCCGGAGAGCCGCGCCTCATATTCCTCCTGATTCAAGCTGGGATTGTCGGAAAGCCGTGCAGGAATATATTGCCGCAGCATCCCGCCCTCTTCTTTTTCCATTCTCCGGATCACATAAGGTTCAGCAAAATCAATAAAGCTGCGCTTCACCCAATTATGTCCGGGACCGCCGGGATTGGCTCCGCAGAGAATCAGAGGCAATTTTCCAACAGACTTTCTCCGCACGCCTTCCGGTAACCTGCATCTGCCCCGCAGAAAACGGTAAATAGTTTCACTGAAATGAGTCAGTTCATCCATCATAAGAACATGGATCTCCGCTCCTTGAAACCGGACCGCTTCGCTGTCAAAACGACAATGACAGAGGTGAATTGCGGAACCGTTTGCAAACCGGATCGCGGGAGGAGCTGTGGCTATCCGGCAATATTTTTTCCGGATATAAGGTTCCAGCAATGCACGGAATCCGCCGGGACCATCCAGATGATTTTTCACAAGTTCGGAAAACAGACGGCGGAAGAGATATATCTGAATCCCCGGAAACTGCATCGCACAGGAAATTGCTTTCACACGCAGCAAAAAACTTTTGCCTCCGCCGGCAGCTCCGCCATAAAGGATTTCTGTCGCTTCACTCAAAAAAGCCTGTGCCTGTTTCGGATGAAGTGAAACTTCAATCTCCATGAATTCCCCATACTGTCATCTGGAGAACAACACCTGTCCGCAGATATTTTCCTTCTGTCTTCGGTTCCATCAAAGCTGCAGAAGATGTTAAAATCCGGTAAGCATTATTCTGAATTTCCCCCTGCCCCGGAGAAAAGACCCTGATCACACGATCCAGCAAAAAGTCTGCCGATTCAAATTCGCCCGGCTCATAAAGAATTTCTGCAACGACTTCCCCCGAGAGAATATTTTCCTCATCAGAAGCGGGATTCATTCTGAAATTCCGGAATGAACCGCGTAATCTCAGGTTTTTTGGATTCTGCGGAGCAAGTCCACCCTCAACTTCCGGAAAAATCCCGTAATAAACAGCAGCTTCAACCAGCTTGTCATAAAGAAATAATTTCACGCCTTGATATTGAATAGCCATTTGACACCTCACTGCTTCAATTCCAATTCAAAAACACCCGGACAGATTTCATTCACGGAAAGAATAATCCATTCTTTCTCTTTCCGCAGCAGACGGTCCAATTGCGGAACCGGTGCAGAGGAACAGCCGGAAATAATCACGTTGGCATCAGATTCCAACGTTCCGGATGAAGATTTTTCCCGCCGGAGTCTGGCGTGAAATAATGGAGAAATCCGGATTTTTTCGTCCGGAATATGAGGGTGAATCAGTACGGCATCAGTACCATAAATTTGAAGCATGGACTCTGCCGCAAGACGGAATAATTCATTCATGAAAACCTCCTTTGCAAGTTTGCGCCCGCTCACTTGTCAACCGGAGGTTTTGTCCGTTACCTGTCAAACCGGGATGCGTACCCGCAGCTTTGACATTGTTTCATCACACGGCAATTTTTACGGAATCCCTGTTCCATCTTCAGCGCCGCAGGAGATTCCAATATTTCTTTCAAGGTTTGTTCATGAAGATTCCCGAGAGCCAGCGTTCCATGAGAATCCAGACAGCAGGGAACAACTCTGCCGTCACAGAGAATCCCGCAATGATCGATCAATCCGTAACATCCGCCGGATGCTCCATTTTCGCGGGGAGCGACCTTCGGATCCGGCCAATCAAACTGCCCGTCAAAATTTGTATAAAGCCTTCCCGTCACCCGGCGGTTCCGTCTCCCGGATACAGGAAGCCATTGTTCTGCAGGAATCCCGAACCGTTCTGCAAAATAATCCAATTCCGGGGGAAGATCCTGCCACCACCGGAAATTGATATACAGTTCCGGACATTTCTGCAATGCGTTCTCCGTAAAATCTGCAATATCCTTCCGGACACGTTCCCGCTCAGCCACTGAAACTTCATTCAACGATTGCAGGGAAAAATTGATCTGGGAAAAAATCCCGGAAAGGAGGTGGTTTTCCCATATTTTCAAACGGGAGGCATTGGTGGTCAGCTTCAAGACCAACCCCAGCTTGTGAGCATACTCTGTAACGGTACGAAATTCCGGATGCAGCAAAGGTTCCCCCTGTAAATGCCAATATACAGCTTCTGTAAACTCAGCAACCTGGTTCAAAAAAGAAAAAGCATCCTCCACCGGCATAAACATCCGTTCTCTGGTTACTTCCGGACAGAAACTGCATTTCCGGTCGCAGATATTAGTCAGTTCAAAATAGATATGTCTGAATTTCTTCACAAAAAAATGCTCTCTTCTACAATAACAGATAAAGAAAAAGCTCTGTTCCCTATACAGGTTGGTAAATCCTTCTGCTATTTTAACTTTAAGATGGCATTTCGATTTTTACATCGTAAAAATCGGAATGCCGCAAAAAGGTTTGGAAAAAAGGGGTGGAGTTTGAGGAGGGGAAAAAGGACCTTTCCTCAAAAG